>JABFST010000144.1 GCA_013140465.1 Methylococcaceae bacterium | reverse complement strand
CTAGTGACTTCGTGCATTAAATGACGGTCAACATAGATTAAGGGGGCTTGGCCTTCCACGTCTACGACGAGGTGGCTGTCCCAAATTTTTTCGTACATGGTTTTTTTCATAGGATATTCCAATGCTGACATACGGGCTTATAGGGGCGGGTATGGCGTGTTACGGGAGGCATAAATTTTATATTTAACAGTGCATTATCGCCCAGAATAGGCGTTATTGGCAATTTTGCGTCTAGTCGTGCTGTAACTTCTCATTAGTTGTAGGCAATAGCGGTAGACCTGCGAGGTTTTATAAACCTCGCAGGTCTTTATCCTGTCGTTAATGAAAAGTTACGTCGAGCTTTGTAAAGCCGATGTTTTTAAAGTAGTTGTTGGGCTAAAGCAATAATGTCCGCTACAGCAATGTCTTTAATCGAAAAGTCTTGCCTGTTTAGCTTATAGGAATTAACCACCGACGGTGATTTAAGGACATGGTTAATGTCAGTCTGATAAGCCATTCTAATCGGCGTAGGGCCAAACAAGGTGATCGACGGCTTGTTCAGCGCCCAAGCAAAATGGCTAGGGCCGGTGTCATTGCCTATCAACAAATCTGCGTGCGCAATCAAGGCTTTAAGGCTGTTTAAATCGAGCTTGGGCATCACAGTCAGCGCAGTGCTTTGGCTAGCCATCCACTCGGCCTTGGCTTGTTCGGCAGCATTGCCCCACACCACCAAACAATTTTGTTGCAAGGCTTCGGCAACGGCGACAAATTTTTCCGGCGGGTAGTTTTTGCTGTCCCAGCTTGAACCTATCACTAGCACAATATTTTTCCGCGTGCTTTGCAAGTAGTCGTAAATGACGGGATCTTCATCTTTAAAATACAAATACGCTTGTTTGTTGTCGAGTTGTGTAGGGCTAATGTGGATGCCCAAGGGTTGTGACAATACCACCGTATTGCGGATAATGGCGTTGGTGTCATAAGCACAGGCCACTTTGTCATCGTAACACCACGAAGCCGCCGATTCCCTGATCGAATCGGCATCAAAGCCAGCAATACGCGAGCCTAACAACTTGGCGGTCAACGCCGATTTAATCAAGCCTTGGGCATCAATCACAACATCATAATGCGCCTTAGCATAGCCGCGCACCTTACGGATTTCTTGAAAAATACCCGCCTTATGGGTTTTTAGCGACTTTAAATTGACGGTGAGGATGTCGTTGATGTCAGGATTATGCCTAAGCACTTCGGCAAACCCGGCTTCGACCACCCAATCAATTTGTAAGTTGGGCAGCGCGGCTTTGATAAATTGCAAGGCCGCCATCGCGTGGACGATGTCGCCTAAGGCCGACAGTTTGACAATAGCCAGTTTCATAACGCGGCGATTGCCGCCAACACGCGGCTAGGCGGCAAGTCTTCAAGGCAACGGGTATGGCCTAGCGGACAATCGCGTTTAAAGCACGGCGAACAGGGCAAGTTTAAGCTGATGATGTCCGCAGTTGCGGTCAGCGGCGGGGTAAAATGCGGGTCGGAAGAGCCATATAAAGCAATGACGTGTTTGCCTAAGGCGGCGGCAACGTGCATCAGGCCCGAATCGTTGCTGACCACCACGCTAGCCAAAGACATTAAATCGACGGCTTCGGCTAAGGCGGTTTGCCCGGTAAAATCGTGGCAAGCCGGAACGGCGGCGGTTATTTCTGCTGCGACGGCTTGATCTTTTGCCGATCCAAACAACCACACCTGCCAACCTTCGGCTAATTTTTGCTGCGCTACCTCGGCAAAATAGCGGGTAGGCCAGCGTTTTGCCGCACCGTATTCTGCCCCAGGACACAAGGCCAACACCTTTTTAGCAGGGTTTAAGACAAATTTTTCAAGTACGGCCTGTTGTTGGGCGGGGCTGATTGCCAAACTAGGTTGCGGGCAAACTGGCGGCAACTCCGCCGTGCGTGGCAAACCCAAGGCCACAAAGCGTTGCACCGTCATCGTCAACAAGCGTTTGTCTAAACTGCGTGCGTCGTTTAGCAAACCCCAGCGGCATTCACCGACAAAGCCTGTGCGTAGCGGAATGTCGGCAAAGAAAGGAATAAGGGCGGATTTCCAAGAATTTGGCAGCACTATCGCCTGATCGTAATGTTCGGCGCGTAACTGTCTGCCCAGTTTAATGCGCTCTAGCAAGCCAAACTGACCATGCCCTAACGGCATGGCCAGGGTTTGCGACACTTGCGGCATACGCGCCAACAACGCCAGCGACCAGGCCGGAGCCAATACATCCAGTTGGCAGTCGGCCTGTGCTTTTAAGGTGCTGAACAGGCTTTGTGCCATCACCATATCGCCCACCCATGACGGGCCGACGATTAAAATTTTGGCGGGGCGGCTCAAGGTTTGATGTAAGTCAGCCAGTCGGCATGGTCGTTACTGCGTCCATGTACGGCATCAAAATACAAGGCTTGCAATTGTGCCGTTACCACGCCACGGCTACCCGTGCCAATTTTGCGGTTATCCAATTCCCTAATTGGCGTGACTTCTGCCGCCGAACCGGTAAAAAACGCTTCATCGGCGACATAAATTTCATCACGCGTGATGCGTTTTTCAATCACTTCATAGCCTTGTTCACGCGCAATTGTCATCACGCTATCGCGGGTGATGCCTTCCAATGCTGACGTGGTTTCGGGCGTGTAAATCTTGCCATTGCGGACGATAAACAAGTTTTCGGCACTGCCTTCGGCGGCAAAACCTTCATGATCCAACATCAACGCTTCATCATAACCATTCGCCAAAGCTTCTTGTAAGGCCAGGATGGAATTGATGTAATTGCCGTTGGCTTTGGCTTTGCACATCGTGCTGTTGTGGTGGTTGCGGGTATACGAAGAGGTGCGGATACGGATGCCTTTTTCGATGCTATCTGCCCCCAAATAAGCGCCCCAAGACCACGCCGCCACCATGACATGCACCTTCAGGTTGTCGGCACGCAAACCCATACCTTCCGAGCCAAAAAAGCACATGCTGCGGATATAGGCGCTGTCCAAATTGTTTTTGGCGACGGCATCGATTTGGGCTTGGTTTAAGTCGTCTTTAGTAAACGGCATCGGCATATTCATAATATGCGCCGAACGGAACAAACGGTCGGTGTGTTCTTGCATCCTAAAAATCGCCGTACCTTGTTCGGCATGATAGGCACGAATGCCTTCAAACACGCCCAAGCCATAATGCAAAGTATGGGTTAAGACATGGACTTTAGCTTCACGCCAATCTACCCACGCGCCATCCAACCAAATAAAGCCATCTCTATCGTCCATCGTCATCGTCATTTTCTCCGGTCTGTTAATAAATTATCGCCACTACACAGCGTGCTGCATGGGCAAGCTCGCACGACGCACGTCTAAAGTTAAACCCCAGATTGTACTATAAACTCAATAACAGCAATACCAACTTGTGGCCTTACCGCCATTGCTGTTGCCGTGCGCACCCTAGGCCCAAGGCCCTAAAACATGCTGCTGTTGGCAAGTAAAGGGATGGGCTTGTAGGTGGGTAAATATTGAGCTCCCTTAATGAAGAGGGTGCTGTAAATGCCAAACCATCGACGGGTTTAGCGTAACCAAGCGCGTAGGGCGGTTTCACGTCATGCTCTAACGGGTCGCGTTAGAGACTGTGAGAATTAACGTAAGCTTGCTCATCGGAGTGAAAAAACATGTGTTTTCACTCCAGTTTATAATTAAATCAAATGCTTATAAAAATATAAAACACTTTTTTGTGAGTATTTGAACTACTTTCACAGTCTCTAGCACAAATCCACCTTACGGGTTCACCAATTCCAGCTTATTTGTGCTGCAATCCATCTTCCCGGAGCTTAATCCACCCAGCGATGACACAATTTCGCTGGTGTTTCGGGCATTTTCCATGCTCAGTGTGTCTGTGACGACGTATGGTTTTGGTCGAGGCGCGATGATGGTTTTCCGAGCAACGCTTCCCCAAAACTAACAAAGCCTCTCGGATTCGCGCTAGCGTAACCCGACCTACACGACTTATCCCAGCCTAAGCTCGTTAAACCGTCAAGTTTTGCATTTTTGTTGGAGCGTTGCACCGTAACGGCGTGCACAGCAACATTGCCCACGAAAACAGCCCTATCAAAATCACTTAAGAAATAAACTGCTGCTTCAATCTGCCTGTTACCAAAGACGACCACACCAGGTCTAAAGGTATGAAACCGAAAGCTTGACTGTTCAGTGTCTATATCCGATGCCCAAAATACCACTGTAGACCTTACGCGTATTTTTTATGGTGCATAAAGTTGCGATGACATTGAACTATTGGCAGATGAAAGTGGCCTTGGTGTAGCAGTGCTGGTTATTTCGACAGCACAGTGTGGCAACATAGACAATCTTCCCTATCCAAATTTAGAATTTTACTAAACACGCTAGAGATCTCTACAACAGTTTGGAGTGGAAAATGGAATCCCAAAAAATACATCCGCATCAACTGTCCGCTGACGCACTGGCAGCCAAGTTGCAGGTTGATGTTCAGCGTGGCCTAAGCGAAGCAGAAGCGCAGCGGCGGCTTAAACAACACGGCGCAAACCGCCTGACACCACAACGCGGTAAAAGCCCTTGGCGGTTATTGTTTGAACAAGTCCATCAACCGCTGGTTTATATCCTATTGATTGCAGCCGCTGTTACCGGATTTTTACAAGAATGGGTGGATAGTAGCGTGATTTTTGGCGTGGTATTGGTCAATACCCTAATTGGTTTTATCCAAGAAGCCAATGCCCTGAAAGCGATAGACGCGCTTAGCCGGGTATTAACCGTCACCTCCACCGTGTTACGCGACGGACAACGCCGTTCCATTGCCGCGACTGAGTTGACTATTGGCGATGTGGTGTTATTGCAATCCGGCGACAAAGTGCCTGCCGACTTACGCTTGCTACAAATCCGTGAACTGCAAATTGATGAATCAGCCCTGACTGGCGAATCTGTACCAGTAGAAAAATCGCTTGCCATTTTAAGCAATGCAACCGTCTTGGCTGACCGCACTAACATGGCCTATGCGTCGGCGCTGGTGACTTATGGCAGCGGTTTAGGGGTGGTCGTGGACATTGGCGACCACACCGAAATTGGGCGTATTAACAGCCTGCTCAGTCGTACGGTGGAACTGGAAACGCCGTTGACCAAAAAAATGGGCCAATTCAGCACCTTGTTGCTATGGGTTATTTTAGGCTTAGCCGCTGTCACGTTCGCGGTCGGGGTATGGCGCGGACAACCGCTACTGGAAATGTTTATGGCGGCGGTGGCTTTGGCGGTTGGGGCAATTCCCGAAGGTTTGCCCGCCGCATTAACCATTACGCTGGCCATTGGCGTGTCACGGATGGCAAAAAGCAATGCCATTATCCGCAAATTACCCGCCGTAGAAACTTTGGGCAGCACCACGGTTATTTGTTCTGATAAAACCGGAACGCTCACCCAAAATCAAATGACCGTACAATCCCTGTATGCAGGGGGTGCGCTGTTTGGTTTTACCGGGAGCGGCTACACGCCCGAAGGCGACATTTATCTAAATAATACCGCTGTTGCCCACTCCCATTACCCGGTATTGATGGAATGCTTAAAAGCTGGATTGTTATGTAATGATGCACGCTTAATCGCCGATGTAAACACTTGGCGCATCGAAGGCGACCCGACCGAAGGTGCGTTATTGGTCTCCGCCCATAAAGCAGGTCTGCACCAAGCTACCGTCAGCCTCGCCAATCCGCGCTTGGATGCGATTCCGTTTGAATCACAACACCAGTTCATGGCCACCTTGCATCATAATCAAGCGCTAGATGTCCGCCAGGTTTACCTAAAAGGTGCGCTGGAAAGTATTTTAGCGCGGTGCGATAAAGCCTTCGACCTACACATGCAGCCGATGGCTTTGGATAAAGCCTTACTACAGCAACAGGTAGAACAGCTTGCTGCACAAGGCTTGCGGGTATTAAAATATTAAAATAACTGGGGTCAGAGTAAATTTAAATTTCTACCAAAATAACTGGGGTCAGAGTAAATTTAAATTTCTACTATACTGCTTATGTTTATATCTATCGACTTCGGGAAAACAAATGGCTAGACTGACCCTTGCGTGACCAATCGGAATTCCTCAGCATGTGATCCAAAAAATAACTGGGGTCACAAAAAATAACTGGGGTCAGAGTAAATTTAAATTTCTACTATACTGCTTATGTTTATATCTATCGACTTCGGGAAAACAAATGGCTAGACTGGCCCGTGCATGTCCAATCGGAATTCCTCAGCATGTGATCCAACGTGGCAATAACCGACAGGTCTGCTTTGCCAACGAGCAAGATTTCGCAGCTTATGCGGGTTGGTTGAAAAGCTACTCAAAGAAATACC
>JABFST010000439.1 GCA_013140465.1 Methylococcaceae bacterium | reverse complement strand
CCTAAAGATGCGTTTGCCTTGGCCCGTTTTGACGGCAGCCCTTTATACGAACACGAAGACCCGCGCAAAGGCGAGCACCGCGATTGGGGTACGCTGATTTATAACTACGGGCGTAATGAAGTCAAAAACTTCTTGTTGGCGAGCGCCGTGTTTTGGTTGGCGGAATTCCATCTGGACGGCTTGCGCGTGGATGCGGTCGCGTCGATGCTGTATCTGGACTACTCCCGCGAAGCCAATGATTGGATTCCCAATATGTACGGCGGCAATGAAAACCTCGAAGCCATCGACTTTTTCCGCGAACTCAATGCCGTCACCCATGATTTGCACCCCGGCACGGTGATGATGGCAGAAGAATCCACATCTTGGCCGCAAGTGACGCGCCCGACTTGGACGGGCGGTTTGGGCTTTTCGATGAAATGGAATATGGGCTGGATGCACGACGTGTTGTCCTACATGAGCCAAGAACCGATACACCGCAAATACCACCACGACAAGCTGACCTTCGGTATGCTCTATGCGTTTACCGAAAACTTTGCCCTGCCCTTCTCACATGACGAAGTGGTGCATGGTAAAGGCTCGTTAGTCAGCAAAATGCCGGGTGACGAATGGCAACGGTTTGCCAACTTACGCTTGCTGTACACGTTTATGTACACCTACCCGGGCAAAAAACTATTGTTTATGGGCTGCGAATTTGGTCAAGGCACCGAATGGAATGCCGGACGCGAACTCGACTGGTATGTGCTGGATTACCCGCACCATAAGGGTGTACAAACCTTGGTCAAAGATTTGAACCAACTCTACAAAACCCATCCGGCCTTGTTTAGCCACGACTTCGACCACCACGGTTTTGAGTGGATAGATTGCCGTGATGTGGAGCAATCCATCATCAGCTATCGCCGCAAAAACCAGTTTGAAGAATTGGTCATCGTGCTTAACTTTACGCCCGTCCCGCGCAACAATTACCGTTTGGGCGTGCCTGAACCCGGCACTTATATGGAAATCTTCAACTCCGATTCCAAATATTACGATGGCAGCAACATGGGCAATGGCGCAGTGGTTTCAGAACCTATCGCATGGATGAACCACGCGCATTCCATCAACCTCAACTTACCGCCGTTAGGTGCGTTAATCTTAAAACTCTAATCGGCAGTCCGCCGTTTTAGCACTGCCATACAGGTGGGGCGGCTGTTGCCGCCCCACTTGGCAGTCTGCGCTATACGGCGGCGCTTACCCTACAGGTGCAAGCGTGCACCCTACAAATGATCGAAAAGAATCATCATGAAAAAAATACTCTTCGTTACCAGTGAAGCCCACCCGCTCATTAAAACAGGCGGCCTCGCTGATGTCTGCGGCAGCTTGCCCAAAGCCTTGGCAGACTTGTCCCACGATATAAAACTCATCATCCCCAATTACCAAGCCTTAAAAACCGATGCCAGCGTGCGCTACTTATGCTCTATCAGGATAGATAACCGCAACATCAATATCTTAGAAACGCGGTTGCCCGACAGCCCTGTAGTCGTCTGGCTAGTGGACTATCCCGCCTATTACAACTACCCGGGCAACCCTTATGTGGATGAACTGGGCGAACCTTGGCCTAATAATGCCGAGCGTTTTGCGCTGTTGTGCAAAGTGGCGGTAGAAGCGGCGATGAACCGTATCGGCCAAGACTGGCAACCCGATGTCGTGCATTGCAACGACTGGCAAACGGGCTTAGTCCCTGCCTTTTTGTCTTTAGAATACGCCGCGCCCAAAACCGTATTCACTATCCACAACATGGCGTATCAGGGTTTATTCCCTGCCAGCACCGCCAATTTATTGAATATCCCTAGCCAACTCTGGCATTTAGACGGCCTTGAATTTCATGACATGCTGTCTTTTATTAAGGGCGGCTTGGTCTATGCCAATTACATCACCACAGTTAGCCCCACTTATGCGCTTGAAATCCAAACCGCTGAATACGGCTATGGTTTGGAAGGTTTGCTAGAACACCGCAATACTTCATTAGGCGGCATCATCAACGGCATAGACATGGAGCAATGGGATCCAGCCAGCGATGTCTATTTAAGCGAACACTACAGCGCGGCTAAGCTAAACAACAAACAGCTCAACAAAGCCCGTTTACAAGAACGCTTTGGCTTGGCAGTCGATGCCAGCATCCCCTTATTTGGCTTGATAGGCCGCTTGGTGGAACAAAAAGGCATCGATTTAATCGTGGCTTGCTTGCCTGAAATGGCTAAGCTCAATCTGCAATTTGTCCTGCTGGGTAGCGGTGACAAAGCCTTTGAACAACAACTGCAAGCCCTCGCCGATTTATACCCTGAAAAAATCGCCATCACCTTAGGCTATAACGAAGGTTTAGCGCATCTGATTGAAGCGGGTGCAGACAGCTTTTTAATGCCGTCACGCTTTGAACCCTGTGGCTTAAACCAAATGTACAGCCAACGCTATGGCACACCGCCAATAGTCAGGTCTACAGGCGGGCTTGCCGACACCGTGACCGACAGTATGCCCGAAACCATCGCCGACAAAACCGCCAGCGGCATCGTCTTTGCAGAAGCCAGCCCCGGCGCTTTGCTGGAAGCGATCAAACGCTGCTTATTGTTGTACAGCGACCCAGAAATCTGGCAACAAATCCAACAAAACGCAATGGCAAAAGACTTTTCTTGGCTGCAAAGCGCCAAACAGTATTTGGCCTTGTACGACAACCTTTAACGTAGGCTAGTGGCCCAGATGAATGAAATCCAACTGCTCTATGTAAAAAACATCATCACCCGCAAAAAAAAACGCCGCCAACAAACCCTGAGTTTTTTTCTGCGGGTGGCCAACTTACATCCCGACAAACAGATTGACATTCTCTGGGCCGGCGAAGACGGCTTTTGGCACACGCTCGCCGCCCAATATCACAGCAGCTTAAGCAACAACAGCGAATACTGGCACGCGCACGCGACCCTAAACGCCAGTGCGGACCAATCGCTACCCGGCAATATCCGCTTTGCCTTGCGTTACCAAACCCTAGGGCAAACTTTTTGGGACAACAAACAAGGCCAAGATTATCTAAGCCAAGCCGATTCCGGCATTAAAACCCATCCCTCACGCCAGTTGCAAAACATTGGCTTTACTGACACCTTACAGCATCACCAACACCAGCTGACCGTGACTATTTCGGTCAGCCACGCCTTACAAGCCGACACCGTCACCCTGCATTGGACCACCGATAACTGGCAACACAGCCAGCAAACGCCCTGCCACACATCGCGCGATTACTGGGACGAACACGACCACAGCAATGCCCGCAACCCCAACCACTACGGCTCGGAAATTTGGCTAGGCCATATCCAACTGGACGATGCCTACCGCGTGCAATACAGCATCGCCTGCACTAGCAATGGGCAAGTGCTTTGGGACAATAACGAATGCGACAATTACAGTGCTAGCCACGCCCAGCTAAAAGTGATGGTGCTTAACCTGCATTGCTATCAGGAAGACCAACAAGACGCCAAATTTACCACCATCGCCCGCGCCATCAACGAACAAGATGCCGACATTATCTGCCTGCAAGAAGTGGCGGAATTTTGGAACGACGGCTATGGCGATTGGCCCAGCAATTCCGCCAATATCATCAACAGCCGCCTAGTGCAGCCTTATCACCTCTACACCGATTGGTCACATATCGGCTTTGACAAATATCGCGAAGGCGTGGCTATCCTAAGCCGCTATCCGTTGCTGAACACCCAAGCGCGTTATGTCTCGGAAAACCAAAGCCCCTACAGCATCCATTCCCGCAAAGTGGTGATGGCACAAATCCAAGCCCCGGGCATGGGTTTAATCAATATATTTTCAGCGCACTTAAGCTGGTGGGAAGATGGCTTTGCCGAACAATTCCAAACCCTCAGCCGCTGGGCCGCCAGTATGGCAGACTACGCCCCCAGCACCTTGTTATGCGGCGACTTCAACATCACCGCAGGGTCGGAAGGCTACCAGCTCATCGTGCAAGGGCATGAATACGACGACCAATTTTTAGCCGCCAATGCCGAAGGCGTGTTTGAGAAAATCTTTAGGGTCAATGATGCCCATTGGCAACATCATCTTGCCGACGATTACCGCATAGACTACATTTTTAAGAACAAAACCAGCCCGCTACATGTGCAATCCGCCCAAGTGTTGTTCACCGAAGCCGACTATGGGCGCGTATCCGACCATTGCGGGTATTTGCTGTGTTTTGCAGCACCCTAAACAGATAAGCCCATTACATTAAACGTGGATACAACCCTGTCATAAAATGACTGTTTTCACTGCATGATTGCTTGTGAACTCATCAGAAAACCTCCCTGTTGTTACCATTGCGCCATACGCAAGACCGCCTTATGGAGCTTTCCCCGCGTATAGATAGGCCAAATCCTTTTTTGGATGATAATGAATGAAGTTTCTTTGTGACACCCATCATCAGCGAAATAATCAAGCTCCAGTCTAATCTGGCAGTGCTGTCATGGTTTTCTGGGTGGTGGGCTAAATTGATTGGCAAATCTTAAGAAACCCTTGAGACTCGCGGGTTTGCGGAACAGCACCAACTAATCTAGCCCACCACCGCCTAATTATTGACTGGGAAATATAGCCATGAAAACAGATGTAGAAATAAAAATCCTAGCGTTTGAAATATTAAACCGTTATCTCGGTATCGTTGAATCTGAACGGTTTTTGCACTGATTCAAAGAGAAAAATTTGATTATACAAAATGGCGCGAAACAATTTTTGAAGATTTAACGGCTGAAGAAATCAATAAAAAAGCGATGGAACTTCAACATACATTAAACAACAAAGCAGCGCAGATGGAATGAAAGCTAACTTGTAACTATTCAGCATCTGGGGCACAACAGCCGTTCGCTGAGCGGAACATCCGTTCGCTGAGCGAAGTCGAAGCGAACAAACCGGCTTCGACTCCGCTCAGCCTACGGTAAAGACTCCGCTCAGCCTACGGTAATGACTCCGCTCAGCCTACGGTAAATTTGACTTATTAGAAGTCGCTCTGAATAGTTACGCTAACTTTAAAAAAACCATAGCCACAGCTAGGGTTGACGCGCATCATCGACAACTATGGCTTGGAACTGAACCCCAATGCGCCGTTTAGTTTTTAGGGGATGACGAACGCCAAAGGTTATAATACCCCCCTTTTAACTGTTATCACCGATGACTGCTTCTGATCTCGTCAAACAACTAACCCCGCAGCTGCCGCTGTGCCTTAACCAAGACCGCCACCCCTTAAAACGCCAGTTAGACCGTTTGCGTGCCGATTGCCAAAAAGGCAAGGCTCCGCTAGACCAAATCCAAGCTTTGGCGGGCCGTATCAGCCAGTCGGTGGCGGCGCGTAACCAGCGTTTAGCCAGCATTCCTGCACTTAACTTCCCCGATTTGCCCGTTACTGGCAAAAAAGACGATATTGCCGAGCTGATACAAAACCATCAGGTGGTGATTGTGTGCGGGGAAACGGGTTCGGGCAAAACCACGCAGTTGCCTAAGATTTGTTTGTCGATAGGGCGCGGGGCGGCGGGGTTTATTGGTCATACCCAGCCTCGGCGCATTGCCGCGCGTACTGTTGCCGACCGGATTGCCGACGAATTGGGCGAACCGTTGGGCAAATCGGTGGGGTACAAAATCCGTTTTAATGACAAAACCCATGCCGAATCTTTGGTTAAGCTGATGACCGACGGGATTTTGCTGGCTGAATCGCAAAATGACCCCTACTTAAACCAATACGACACGATTATCATCGACGAGGCGCACGAACGCAGCCTGAACATCGATTTTTTATTGGGCTATATGAAATGGCTTTTGCCCAAACGCCCCGACTTAAAGCTGATTATCACTTCAGCCACCATAGACCCCCAACGCTTTGCCACGCATTTTAACAACGCACCGATTATCGAAGTGTCGGGGCGCACTTATCCGGTGGAAATGCGCTACCGCCCGATAGAGCAAAAAGAAGAGGACGACGAAACCAGCGATGATTTACAAAACGCGATTCTTGATGCCGTAGACGAGCTATACCGCGACTTGCGTGGCGACATCCTGATTTTTTTAAGCGGCGAGCGGGAAATCCGCGAAACCACCGATTCCTTAAAAAAACATCATCCTAGCCAATACGACATCTTGCCTTTGTATTCCAAACTCAGCGTCAGCGAACAAGAGCGCGTGTTCAACCCCAAAGGCGGCAAAATCCGCATCGTGTTGGCGACCAACGTGGCAGAAACTTCGCTGACCGTGCCAGGCATCCGTGGCGTAATCGACACGGGTCACGCGCGGATTAGCCGTTACAGCCACCGCAGCAAAATCCAGCGCTTACCGATAGAGCGCATTTCCCAATCCAGCGCCA
>JABFST010000238.1 GCA_013140465.1 Methylococcaceae bacterium | reverse complement strand
AGATGTCGCCTGGCGCCAGTTGTGCCAAAAACTGCTCCAGCAATTTTAAGGCGGTGTTGATTTCTTTGTAACGCAGCCAAAACCGTGAGGCTATATCGCCTTGATTTTCCACCGCCACCCTAAAACTAACCCCGTTATACGGCGGATAAGGCGCATCACGGCGGACATCAAAATCTTGCCCGCTGGCGCGCCCAACATAACCTAAAGTGCCAAACGCGGCGGCAATAGCGGGCGATAAATATCCTGCGGTATACAAACGGTCTTCTAGCGATGAATTTAAATCGATGGCGGGCATAATCTCCGACAACTCAACCCGCAAACGCCTGATGTCTTGCTGGATTAAGGCACAAGTGTTGTCGGTTAGATCGACCGCCACGCCGCCCGGGATAATGCGATCCATCAACAATCGATGCCCGAATACCGTGGCGTTAATGCGCAGCCAAGTTTCGCGTAAACGCGTAAACTGCATTTGTGCAAACACAAACGCGACATCGTTACAAATCGCGCCCATATCGCCCAAATGGTTAGCCACCCGCTCGCGCTCCGCCAAAATCCCGCGTATTAATGCGGCACGCGGCGGAATCTCCAGCCCTGCCGCCAATTCCATCGCCCGGCACGCCGCCCAAGTGTGGCTTACCGTGGTGTCGCCGGAAATGCGTCCTGCCAAGCGCGCCAAGGCTTCCGGCGTGCGGCCTTCGGCAATTTTTTCGATGCCTTTGTGGACATAACCCAAACGTTCTTCCAGATTTAAAATCAACTCGCCGACCGCCAAAAACCGAAAATGCCCAGGCTCAATAATGCCCGCATGAACGGGCCCTACCGGAATTTCATACACGCCCTGCCCGCTGGCTTTTATAAACGGGTAATCCATATCGGGCGGGGTAATCGCGGCGGGTTCGCCTAAAACTGGAAAGTCTTTGCGCAAGGGATAAGCATTTTTGGGCCAAGCTTGATGGCGCGTCCAGCGCCGATTATCG
Organism: Methylococcaceae bacterium; assembly: GCA_013140465.1. GTDB lineage: Bacteria > Pseudomonadota > Gammaproteobacteria > Methylococcales > Methylomonadaceae > Methylobacter_C. The sequence goes on along the minus strand of JABFST010000238.1, from coordinate 5,404 downwards.
GGATGGCGCGTAAAACTAATGCCGAACATATCTTGGCTATGCCGTTCGCTGCGGTTCGCCGCAGGATATACGGTGGCTTGGCTAGGCAAAGCTGCTTGGGCGGTGCTGACATGGGTGCGCAGCAACACATAGCCGCCGTGTTTTTCCAACAGCGCATGTACCGAAAAACCCGCGTCATCCTGTTCTGCCCAACCTGCCGCCCAGCGCACTTGCCGCTGCATCGCCAATTCGGCGAGCTGTTGCCAATGGCGGCTGTCAACTTGCCATAAGGGCATGGACGGCAACGGCTGCTGGGCAACGGATATTGCCGAGCCGTCTAGCGTGGCTAAAAATTCATCAGTCCAATTGCGTAGGCTCATAACGGCGTACTCCCTGAAATTAATAAGGTGGCTTGGGAAAACCACTGCGCCAAAAAGCCCGGGATTGCCAAACCCAACCACAACACCAAGCCCAAATGGATGATGACAGGCCACAAATTGGCTTTAACAGGCTGTTGGCCTTCGGGTTTTTCGCCATAAACCATCGGTTGGATATGCCGGAACAAACCCGCAAAGGCTATGCCTATGCCCAGCAACACCAACGGCGCTAGCCACGGATAATTGTGCATCGTCGCTAACAGCACCAAAAATTCACTGGTAAACACGCCAAACGGTGGAAAGCCCGCAATCGCCAGCGTCCCTATCAGCAAGCCCCAACCCACACGCGGTTGGGTTTTGATTAAGCCACGGATTTTGTCTATGCGTTGCGTACCCGCCATTTGCGCGGCATGACCTACGGTGACAAAAATCGCCGATTTGGTCAGCGAATGCACAGTCATGTGCAACAACGCCGCAAACGTCGCCATTGCCCCGCCCATGCCAAAGGCAAACGTCATCATGCCCATGTGTTCTATCGAGGAATAGCTGAACAAGCGTTTGATGTCTTTTTGCCGATGCAAAAATAACGCGCCGACCAAAAATGACAACAAGCCAAAGCCCATCATCAAATAGCCCGCCATATTGTTGTGGCTAGCGCCATCGACCAACATTTTGTTGCGCACAACCGCATACAGGGCATCGTTTAACAACAGCCCGGACAATACTGCCGACATCGGCGTAGGGCCTTCGGAGTGGGCATCGGGCAACCAGTTGTGCAAAGGCACTAAGCCAATTTTGGTGCCGTAACCTATCAACAAAAACACAAAGGCGATTTCCAAAATCTCAGGATTCAACTGCGCCGCGTTTTCATACAACACCGACCATAACATGGCATTTTCGCCATCGCCGATTTGCACGGCGGCGTAATACAACAAGATGGTGCCGAACAAGGCTTGGGCGATGCCAACACCGCATAAAATAAAATACTTCCATGCCGCTTCTATCGATTCGGGGGTGCGATATAAGCTGACCAGCAACACGGTCGCCAAGGTCGCGCCTTCCATCGCCACCCACATGATGCCCATATTATTGGTCGTCAACACCAAATACATCGCCAACATAAAGCCTTGGTACATCGTGTAATACAGCTTTAACCGCTTCGCGCTGAGTTTGCCCAACGCTTGTTCATGCGCCATATAAGGCGCGGAAAAAATGGATGTCGTCAAACCGACAAACGCCGTCAGCACAATCAGGTAAACATTAAACGCATCCACCAAAAATGCTTTGTTGGCGGATAACAAGGTGCCTTGGTTTAAGACATTAATCGCTAGCCACAACGTTGCCAGCAAACACACGGCATTTAACCAGACATTGGTTTTACCCATATCGGTTTTATGCCCAGCCACGGCAAACAACACAATGCCCAGCAAGGGGATCAGCAACACCAAATAAGCCGCGATCATAATTCAACTCCAGTGGCGATGGCCGAGGCATCAGGCTTGGCATCGTCTGTTTCATGCAGGCGGTTCAACAAATCCACGTCCAAAGAATCAATACTGGTGCGGATATGCAAAAAGAAAATGCCGAACAACACCGCCGCCACCAACACGTCAAAGGCAATGCCCAATTCCACGACCATCGGCATCCCTTTGGTGGCGACTATCGCGGCGAAGAACAAGCCGTTTTCTATCGACATAAAACCCACCACATGAGCCACTGCTTGGCGGTGCGAAATCATCAGCAACATGCCCAATAACACCACCGACAAACTCACCGCCAAGGCATTCAGCATGACCGGACTGGTGGTTTGCACAATCGGATGCAGCACATAATAGCTAAACACCATCAGGCTAGCCCCGCCCAGCATCACCGTGGTTTTGTTGGCTAAGGCTTGGACATCGCGGTGCATATTCATCAGCAACACTTCGCGGCGCAGCATCCACGGCACAAACAGCACTTTTAGCACCAAAGTCAGCACGGCGGATATGTACAAATGCGGGTTGTCCAAGCTATACGCGGCTAAGGTCGTGGTTAAGGTCAGCAGCAAACCTTGCAGGGCAAACACAAAAATCAGCCGTAACAAGCGGCCTTGCCCCAGCATTAGAAACGAAGTCAGCCCCACCAAGGCCGCCATCGACAAAATGGCTTGGGTGTAAAAATCGGTTTGTTCAAAATTCATCGTGCCGCCTCCAAAATAATGTGGCTTAACATGCCCAACAAGCCTAATAAATACGCAAAGCTCAAATATTCTTGCACCCTGAACAAACGCATTTTTGCCACCAAGGTTTCCGCCAGTGCCAGCACGATAGCCAACACCAGCAATTTGCCCATGATTGCCAGCAAACCATAGCCTAAGGCGGCTGGGCTAAACGATTCGGCAATTCCCCACGGTAAAAAGATATTGGCGATCAGCACGCCATACAGCATCAGCTTTAACTGGCTAGCCCATTCAATCAAGGCCAAATGCCGTCCGCTGTATTCCAAAATCATCGCTTCATGGATCATGGTCAGTTCCAAATGCGTCGCCGGATTGTCCACAGGCACACGTCCGGTTTCAGCCACCGCCACCAATAGCAACGCGAACAAGGCAAACACAAACGACGGGCGCAACACCAAACCTTCGCCCAACACATGGGCAATCGCCTCCGATAAATTGGTCGTCGAAGCGGTCATGGTCAGCGTAAACACTGCCATTAACATCGCCGGTTCGGCTAAGGATGAAATAGTCATTTCGCGTGACGAACCCATGCCGCCAAACGCCGTGCCGACATCCAAACCCGCCAACGCCAAAAAGAACCGCGCAAAGGCAAAAAACCCCACCATCACAATCACATCGGCACTGGCGGAGGTGGGCAAGTCCACGGCTATCAGCGGCACTACCGAAGCCGCCAGCACGGTCGCGGAAAAAATCAGGTACGGTGCGGTGACAAACAGCCACGAGGCTTGTTCGGACACCACAGGTTGTTTATGCGCCAATTTGCGCAAATCGCGGTACGGCTGGAATATCGATGGAGCTTTACGGTTTTGTAAATAGCATTTGCAGCACTTTAGCCAGCCCGCCAACAGCGGGGCCAAGGCGACAAACAAGGCGGTTTGGAAAATGGCGATTAACCAATTCATAAGGCAACTCCTAAGCGGGGATAGGCCATCATCAGCTAATCACCCACAACAGCAATAATAAGGTGGCAAACGAATAGCCGAGATAAGTGCGGATATTGCCGGTTTGGATACGCCCGACTTGACGCGCCAGCGTACTGACACCTTGGGCGATAGGCTGGTAGACACCCGGCCAGGTAGGGTCTTGGATATGCAGTTGGTAATGCACCGCCGCGACGTTTTGGTCTAGCGCGCCTTGCAAGTCTTTATCGATACGCTCGTCCAACAACCAGACTTTGGCAAAAATGCGCCGTATCGGCATCGTGAACGCACTGGAGCTATACTGCATACGCGGCGTTACCCCACCAAAACCGCAATCCCAAGTGGGGGCGATACGCGTGACTTGCGGACGGCGGCGCAAATAGCCAAAACACGCACCTGCCGCCAACACCGCGCCGATCAAGACTAACGGCGCAGCATAAGAGGCTTGTTGCGGGGACACGGGCGCCAGCCACAACCAGCCTAACGCCGCTGTGGTCGGCAAGCTGTGGCCTAACAACTGCGCCGCCACGTTATTGATTAAATGGATGATAAGGCCCGGGAAAATACCCAATAAAAAGCATAAGCCCGCCAATAAACCCGCACCCGCCAACATGCCCTTATCCTCGGTTTCGTGGGCTTTTTCGCTGTTACGCGAACGCGGCTGGCCTAAAAAGATCAGCCCAAACACTTTCACGAAACAAGCAGCCGCCAAGGCCGCAGTTAAGGCCAAAGCAGCGGCGGCAACCGGAATTAAGCTGCGCAACACGCCATTGTCCAAGACATCAACTTGCAAGGCGGTTTGAAAAGCCAGCCATTCCGACACAAATCCGTTAAACAACGGCAAGGACGAAATGCTCATGCAGCCGACCAAAAACAGCACACTGGTTTTGGGCATTTTTTTAATCAAGCCCCCCATCATATCGATGTTGAGTTCATGGGTTTGGTGCTGGATGATCCCTGCGCCTAAAAACAACAAGTTCTTAAACAATGCGTGGTTGAAGGCATGGAGCAGAGTCGCCAAAAATCCTAGCGCGGCGAGTTGCGGATAGCCGTTATCCATAAAAATCATCGACAAGCCCAACACCATAAACATCACGCCGATGTTTTCGACCGAACTGTAGGCCAGCAAGCGTTTTAAATTCGGCTGCATCATGGCATACAAAATACCGCCCAAGGCCGACAGCGTACCCAAAACCAGCAGCACTACGCCCCATTGCCATTGCACGTCTGCCAGCAAATCGTAGCTAAAGCGGATCAGCCCATATAAGGCCACTTTCAGCATCACCCCGCTCATGAGTGCAGAAATATGCGCAGGTGCCACCGGATGGGCTTCCGGCAACCACACATGCACAGGCACGATGCCCGCCTTCATGCCAAAGCCCAATAAGGCCAACATAAACGCGATGCTGGCCCAAGTGCTGGACAACTGCGCGGCACGCAAGGCATCAAAGGTAAAACCATCGGCAAAACTCGCCAACACGCCAAACCCTAAAATAATCGCCAACGCCCCGACTTCCGCCATCAGCAAATACAAAAACGCGGCACGGCGGTTGGCGGCGTGTTCATGTTGAAACGCCACTAAAAAGTAGCTGGCAACCGACATCAGTTCCCATGCGATCATGAACATAAAGGCATCATCCGCCAGTAACACCAGCAACATGCCCGACACGAACAACCCCGTAAACAAGCCCAACACGGCAAACGGATGTTGCTGTTCTTTATAAGCCGCTACATAACCCGGGCCATACAAACTGACAGCCACCACGGCAATGCCAATAATCAGATAAAAGAAGCCTGACAAACTATCAAAACGGATATGCCAAGGCAAACCTAAGGCTAATTGTTCGGTGATAACGCCGTGGCTGAGCATGACCGCCAAACCTGCCAATACGGCATAAAAGCCTGAAAAG
>JABFST010000111.1 GCA_013140465.1 Methylococcaceae bacterium | reverse complement strand
CCTTTGGAGAGTGTCGTAAAAGCTTGAAAGTAGGTTGAGTTAGCGCAGCGTAACCCAACGAAATCAGAATGTTATGATTGATTGCATTGTGAACAACCGACCTTTTACGACACCCTCCTTAGGGAGCATAAGTATCTACACAAGTCATTAGCCCGTCGTTCCGGCATGGATGCCGGACTCGTTAGAGCGCATAGCGAATCTAGTGCCACGGACGGTTGCTTAGCTAAGCTGTAAGTGCTTGATTTAGCATTGCCGTCATAGTGAACATTCAAATCCATGTGACTGGATTCATGCAGGGCTATCCTGCCCTGCACCCTAACGGGTTAATGCAAATCCGCTCCCGGCGGATTTGTCTGGCATCCATGCCAATATGACGGTGCTTTTATAACTTGCTCAAACTTGTGTAGATACCTATGCCTTAGGGAGAGGGTAAATTGTTTGCAACTTATTGATGGGTGTTATGTCAGAATACCAGCCTATGTGTAGGGTTATCGTAGCCGTCTACAAAAGCTGGAATATCATTAAACGCCCTCTCCCTCAGGGAGAGGGTTGGGTGAGGGGATTAAATGTCAGGCGTATCCATTACCCCTGCCTAAAAAACACACCCAGCCTAGCCCACAGCATTTAATATAAACGACACACTTGATCGTACCCAGTCAGCAAAAGGCTCAACCACCCCCTTACAATATCAATAGTGAATTAAATTATGGCCCCTCTCGTTATTCTTGCAGGTAGTTTAGTGGCTTCTACAGGCGTTAAACTGTTTCGGTCATTTAAAAAGCCGGATGTTTCCCTTTATGAGGCTATCTCCGACGACACCCACGAAAGCACCGAACACATGCCCTCCATAGAGCTGGTCGTGACTGAAGTGGATGAAAAAAAAGCCCTAGAGCGCGATTTCAAAATCATCTCCGCGACGATGGGTGTCGCTATTGCCGGGGCGTTATTTGTGCCCGCGCTGAGTGTGCTTAGCGGCATAGGCATTGCCTATGTGTCCATCCCGTTTTACCAAAAAGCCTACCAATCCCTCAAAAAAGGCAAAGTCGATATTTTTGTCGTCGATTCCATCGCCATACCCGCCATGTTCTTGTCTGGCTTTTACTTCGTCAGCACCTTGGCGTGTTGGACATACTGCTTGGCGCAACAACTGGTGTACAAAACCAAAGACCATTCCAAAAAACAACTCATCAGCGTCTTTTCCGATTTGCCCAGCACTGTTTGGGTCATCAAAAACGGCATTGAAATTGAGCAAGGCGTAGAAAACCTCGAAAGCGGCGACATCGTGGTCGTCAACGCAGGAGAAACTATTGCCGTGGATGGCACTGTCGTGGACGGTATGGCCACCGTGGACCAACACGTTTTGACAGGCGAATCGCAACCTGCCGAAAAAGCCGTAGGCGACCGCGCCTTTGCCTCCACTATCGTCCTCTCAGGCAAAATCCATATCCAAGTCGAATTGTCCGGGCAAACCACGGTTGCCGCACAAATTGCCGAATTGCTCAATAACACCGCCGAACGCAAACTGGGCGTACAAACACGCGGCGAAAAAATGGCCGACAAAGCCGCCTTACCCACCTTAGCCCTCAGTGCCTTAGCCATGCCGATTGTCGGCATCAGCGGCGCATTAGCGGTATTGGGCAGTTTTATAGGCTCGGATATTCGCATATTCGCGCCGATCAGCACCTTAAACTTCCTTAAAATCGCCTCCGAAAAAGGCATCTTAATTAAAGACGGGCGCGCTTTAGAAAAACTCAGCCAAGTTGATACCGTTGTCTTTGACAAAACCGGCACGCTGACCGAAGAACAACCGCATGTCGGGCATATCTATGTGTTTAACGGCTACAGCGAAACCGACGTGCTGCATTACGCCGCGACTGCCGAATACAAACAAACCCACCCTATCGCCAAAGCCATCTTACAAGCCGCCAGACAACGGCAGATAGAATTGACCCAAGTGGACAACGCCAGCTATGAATTGGGCTACGGCATTAAAGTCTTGGTCGGCGAAGATATTATTTGCGTGGGCAGCTTGCGGTTTATGGAAATGGAAAATGTCGCCCTGTCCGAAGACATCTACAAAATCCTCAATGCCGCCAAAGAACAAGGTTATTCCTTAGTCTTAGTTGGTTTAAACGGCAGATTGACAGGTGCGTTAGAACTCCATGCCACTTTGCGCCCCGAAGTCAAAGAACTCATCGCTGGCTTACATGCGCGTAACTTGACCACTTACATCATTTCTGGCGACAACGAAAAACCCACCCAACGCTTGGCCCAAGAAATTGGCATCGACAACTACTTTGCCGAAGTGCTACCCGAAGACAAAGCCAGCCTAATCGAAAAACTACAAGACGAAGGCCGGACGGTCTGTTTTGTCGGTGATGGCATCAACGATTCTATCGCCCTCAAACGCGCCGACGTGTCCATCTCGCTCGCCAACGCCTCGTCGATTGCCATCGACACTGCGCAAATCTTATTAATGAGCGGCAACCTCAGCAACCTAGAAAAACTCTTTGAACTCAGCAAAGAAATGGATGCCAACTTAAACGTCAGCATGATGGCCACCGTCGTCCCCGGCGTGGTGATCGTCAGCGGCGTGTTCTTCTTACACACAGGTGTCATTTCAGCCGTCATACTCAACAACTGCGGCTTATTTGCAGGGGTCAGCAATTCCATGATGCCGTTAATCAAACATCAAAAACCCGATGATAAGGCGGAGGCGGCCTAGCCAAAAGTTTGTCATTTTGTTGAGTCGTACACAGCAACGTCTTACCCTGCACCAGACTCACGAAAACAACTCGTCAGAAACTTTAAAAGCGAGATATTTTTATGCTAGCCATAGAATTTGAAGCAACCGCCCATAACCATATTATCCGTATTCCTGATAATATCCCTGACGGCGTTTTAATGCGGGTTTTATTGCTGGTTAATGATCCCGTGGAAATTCAAAACCCGTCACATGATCTAAAAAATTTATTAACCGAAGTTGCAGAAGGTTTAGAAGAATCAGATTTTGAACGGATACACAACTTTGGCCGAGAGCAGCAAATAGCCCGTATGGGGCATTAGGCCGCCTAAGGCGCGATTATCTAAATAATTCCTACCTAAGATCCCTACCCAAAATGATTTGGGTAGGGTCACCTGCGGATACATCAACACGCGTAATGTTTGATGCCGCACCGACACAACACAAAAATCCCCGTATCTTTGCACCATCGCCCAGCATTTGGCATCTATAACGTAGCAATCCCTAAACAGGAATCAACAATGTCCAGCCTTGGTTATCAAGAACCTATAGAAGCACTCTCTACCGAAACACGCGACATGCACCGCGCCCTAGTGTCGCTGATGGAAGAACTGGATGCGATTGACAATTACAACCAACGTGCCGATGTCTGTGCAGATGCGGCACTTAAAGGCATACTAGAACACAATCGGGATGAAGAAAAAGAACATGCCGCGATGCTATTGGAATGGATTCGGCGCAAAGACCCTCGCTTCTCGGATAAACTGAATGATTTCTTATTTTCCGAAACACCCATCGCACATTCGGGTAAAGAGGATTAAACCAAAACTGTGAGCAACCCAGCGCACACATCGATTACTTAGGCTGGGGGCTTGGTTTTGTCATTACAAAGTGGCGGTTGGTGTTGATGAGTTCCGGTTCTCGCCCCTATTAAAACTTCACCACCCGCCCTTCGGCAGCTGATTGCAAAGCAGCCACTATCAACTGGCAATTGGCTTTGGCATCGTCTAAGGATAATAACGGCGCATCGCCGTTTAACACAGCCGCACTAAACTGTTCGATTTCCAATTGAAAATGGTTGACGGCTGGCAAGCGTTCTTCGGTTTGCACACCCGCTTCTGTCCACCAAGATATAACTGGAACATCGCCCAGCAACTGCCAGACCGTATGGCATTTTATGCCGCCTGTCGTGCCGATGATTTCATATTCACAACGCCGGGCACGCTCAAAACTAAAATCAAAATGCCCAAACAAACCTTCACCAAAATCAATCACGCCGCTAGTGGTTATATCCGCCCCGCTCGCCACATACTTGGCAACAGCCGATACCGCACGCGGCGGCTGCGGAAAAAACTGCCGGAGGGCATGGATGGCGTAACAGCCTATGTCCCACATCGCCCCGCCGCCGCGTGCCACATCTTCTACCAACCGATACATCCTGGCAGGGCGCATCATAAAGGAATAACTGGCGCGGACACTGCGGACCTCGCCTATCACCCCCGAGGCAAGCAAAGCATGTACCCGCGCATGTTGCGGATGAAAGCGGTACATAAAGCCTTCCATGACCGTAACCTTATGCTGTGCTGCGGCCTGTTGGATTGCATCAATGTCGGCAACAGTTAAAGCCAACGGTTTTTCGCATAACACATGCTTGCCTTTGGCTATCGCACGCAACACCCATTCGGCATGTTCTTGGTTAGCCAAGGGGATATACACGGCATCGACCTGCGCATCATCCAATAACGCGTGCAGGTCATCATAAGTTTGCACGCCGCGCTGGTTGGGCGCATATTTTGCCAGCGTATCCACCGCAGCCCCCGCACGGCGGCTGGCAATAGCCATCAATTCGGCATTGTCTGCCCCCACAATAGCGGGCATCAGGCGTTCATTAATACGCGCTGCGCCTAAAATGCCCCAATTGAGTTTGGTTTTGGTCGTCATGGTGTGGTCTCGGTTGTGTGTTTTAGGGTGGGTTAGTGTCATGAGACAGTGAAAGTGTTGTTTGGGCTAAATTTTTTGCATTAGACATTTTGGCTTATTTTGCCCTGATTTTAAGTTTTTTCACACCACCCATTTTAAGACTCTAATTCCGCCGACTTTAAAAATTGCAAAAAATTATAGCTACACTAATGATTGCTTTCTGTGCTGTCACCATTCATAGCTGACTAGACATTAGCCGTGCGTGGCGAACCGATCTTTAAAATTGAGCCGTTGCGCTAAGGGGCCAACAATGAATCCGCGTGCTATTGCTGTCAAAGCCATCAATAATTGCCAATTAGTAGTCACCTTCAATAATCAGGAACAACGGCTTTTTGATGTGACTGAATATTTAGATTTTTCCGTTTTTCAAGCCTTGCGCAATCCTGTCTATTTTAAAAACGTACATATTGCACACGGCACGTTAGCCTGGTCGGATGACAATGATCTTTGCCCTGATACTGTCTATTTAAAATCCACACCCGTTAAATCAGGTATCGAATATAGCTAACCCCGCTTGAATCTCAAATAAAAGACCTTGCAATGTCTATGGTCACTTATCTTGATGGCCTCATCAGCAAAGCCAAAGCCAGTGCTTTTGAAGTTGTTGTTACTTGCCAAGTTAGCATCTGGACAGGAGAATGTGACGCGCTTGGCTTGGTCACTGAATCCGATACTTATGATGGCTTGGTGGCAAGGGCTTGCCTGATTGCCCCTGAATTGCCCGAACTTAACGGCGTTGCTGCCGATGCCGATAACTTAAACTTGTCATTCCCATCAGCAAAAAGTCAGCGTGTTGGCCTACTGATGGTTGCAACCTTATATCCGCAACTCTCCAAACTCTTACGCGTTAACGGTTGCGTCATAATTAGGCAGGGCAAAGGCAGTCATGAAATATGGCAAAGCCCTATAAATTAGCAATCCGTCCACGATCACGTCCAAACCAACCGCTAACGTATCCTTACTCACTATCAGGATTTAATTGCCTACGGGGAATGCAACATGTAAGGCGGATTCGAGACTGTGAAAGAGTTACACAAGCTTGCTCATCGGAGTGAAAAAACAAGTTTTTTCACTAAAGTAACTAATTAAATCAAATGCTTACGAAAATAAAAAACACCTTTTTGTGAGTATTTGAAATATTTTCACAGTTTCGCTAGCAATCCGACAAAACGAAGCACCCCTGTTGCATTGGGCATGGCGGTTTACTGGCTCGAACCTTTAAAACACGAAGTAAAACCGCCCTACGCGCTGAAAGTATTTAAAAACTCAAATGCGTTTACCTTGCGGCTTTGGGGAAATCCAAGACGGTTTTTTGTGTCATTGTTAAACTGATTACATCAATAAATTTAATGGAGCGGTTTATGGCAACAATTAAATTTGATACACGCAAATTTCTAAAAATATTGCAAGAGGCTGGCTTTGATCAAAAGCAAGCGGAAGGTTTGACTGAGGCAATGCGTGCGGCAATTGAAGAATCGGAACTGGTCACTAAAAAGGATTTACAGATCGAACTTGCACCCATCTAGGCCGATCTTAATCTGCTTAAATGGATGATGGGGGCACTTATCGCCCCATACGCGCCAACTTAAGCCCCCAACCCCCTGTTTACCCTTGAAAAACAGGGAGTGGCAACCCATATTATGAAGCTTTTAACTATCAGAGAGAAAGCCCCATGACGTTGCCACAGCCATTAGACA
>JABFST010000145.1 GCA_013140465.1 Methylococcaceae bacterium | reverse complement strand
GCACTGGCGTGAGGGGGGATATTAAGCGCGGTCATGGTGTTCCATAAACCGATAGGCGGTTAAGGTGCGGCGGTATAAGGTCACACAACACCCTAGGTTGATAATCACCAAGGCTACCAATATGGCATAGTGGTTGGGGGTAAAGTACCATTCTGCGGCACTGGCGAGGCTGCCCGCCGTCAGCAAGGCCATGCGGTGTTGTTTAGCCATAGGCCCTTGAAAATTGACCGGCGCACCCATGCTGGCGGCTAAGGTGCGGATATAGGCCGTGAGTGCCGCCAATAAGGCCGCGCTCCAGCCTAAGGTGCTGCCCCACTCTACAACTGTCACCGCATAACCCGCACCGACCAGCAACAAGCTATCTGAAACCCTATCCGGCACGTCGTTAAACAATTCGCCTGAGGGCGTTTGTTTGCCGCCTTCAATGGCGACCAAGCCGTCTAACAAATTGCATAATAATCGGCATTGGATGCAAACCGCCGCGCCTATCGGCAATAGCCATCCCGTCGTTGCAGATGCACGCGGCATCAAGAAAAATGCGATGCAACCCAGCAAGGCGAACACCATGCTGGCGATGGAAATTTGGTTAGGAGTGATTTGCCGTTGGCTTAACCAGCGGGCTAGCTGTTGTATGGCGGCAAATTCCCTAAACTTTAAGGTGCGGCGGTTGCTGGTGTTCATGGTGGCATCCTCAGGGCAGTGGTTAAGTGCCACTTTACAGCGGTATGCCCAGTTAAGGCAACTGTCTATGGCCTTTTGTACCCCGAGGACTTTGCTTGCTGTGGCTTAATCGCCGTTACTTATCGGGAACTCTAAGCGGGTGTCGTCTATGCGGTCGCGTAGGGCTTTGCCGGGTTTAAAATGCACCAAACGCTTGGCGGACAAGTTTAATATTTCGCCTGTTTTGGGGTTGCGCCCTGCGCGGGCTGGGTGGTGGTGTAAGGAAAAAGTGCCAAAACCACGGATTTCAATCCGGTTGTTATCAACTAAGGTTTGGCACATGTGTTCAATAATGCAGTCTACCGCCAGATCAACATCTTTATGTGCCAAATGCGTTTGTTTTTTGCTAAAGCGGCAATCAGTTCTGATTTGTTCATAAACGTTTAGGTTATTAATAGCTGGGTTGGTAGGGTAAAACCAATTAATAAGCCATTTGCCCTATACGCATGAGTGAAATGACACACTAATCAGTTTGGTGCTTTATTAAGACGCTGAAATAACAGCGTTTTTTAATGCTTTCACGAAAGCAAACCCCTCTAATAAGCAGTTACCATGCCATTTGTTGCGGCATTTTATCACGCGGCAATTTGCCGCATTTGCAAGACACGGGTAGCCCGATAGACTACTAGGAATGCTTTGCAAACCCGACAACGGGACTTACGGTTTAAATCGCCAGTACCCGTCATTGCGGTGACTTTTCAGCGTCCGTTGTTGCCAGGGCAGCAGCCCACCCACATTATTAGTTTCAGGAAGAAACCATGAAACGAAATGCTTCCGTCAATACCGCTACGTCCCTGCCAGACCAAGACTTGGTCAGGCAAATCGTTTTTCATGAGGCCGGCCACGCGGCGGCTATCCATCTTAATAACAAACAAAAACAGCTGCCCGCTGTGGCGTTTGAAATCACTATGAGTAATCCGATGCAAGCGCTAGTGCCGATAGGCCAAAGTGCGCCTGACCATTGGGTGGCGATGGTGGAGGGTGGATGCCTGATTAATAGCTTGCCGATAGCCGTAATAGAAAGCGCCCACTATTACGCAGATGAGGGGCCAGACGCTTACCGCACGGCGTTTGAGGCAGACATTGTGAACTTGTTGGTGGGGCCGTTGGCAGAAGCCAAGCATATAGCCTTGCGTGATAACGCCGCGTTTGGCGATGCGATGCTGGAGGTGGGTTCGTTGAGCCAATACGGCGGCAACTCGGATATTGAGCGGGTATACCGCTATTTGGGGGATTTTATTGCCGAACCCGGCCTACATGAAGCCAAGCTTGCCGAGCTGTTTAAACGGGCGTTGGAGTTTGTCAATACCCCCGTACACTGGTTGGCGACTGAGCATTTGGCGGCGTATATCTTAAACAGCACCAAAAGCACAATCACTTGTGAAGAAGCGATCAGCGTGCTGGATGCGGGTGTGTTGTTGTTTGGGGCTTGAAGGGTTCAGGATATTGGGCTACGGGTTTTTGCTGTTGTATTCTTTATATCATTGACAAGACGGCAACGGCTAAAGCCGTTGCACTCCGTCCGAGCCGTTAGGATACGGTGTCTATGCGGCTGACAATTTCATTGGAGGCCAATTCCAAGCCGTTTTTGTAACAGGTGAAGGCATTGTCTTTGTCGCCTTGGGCAAACAATAAGTCGCCCAGTAATTGGTAGGCGCGTACTGTGGGTTCGGCGGCGATGCTTTTTGCCAAGTAGCTTTCGGCTTTTAGCGTGTCGCCACAGTTGATTGCCAGTTTGCCTAAAATGGCTAGCAGCACGGCGTTTTCTTGATGAATGTATGACCATTTTTCAGCATTTTCAAGCTGTTGCTGAACGTAGTTGGATTGTATGCTGCCATATAATGCCAGCAGGGTTTCGTCCCACTGGTTGTTTAAGGTCCCCGCCAAGTCATGCTCTATGTCTGCCCCTGCGCCACCCTTAATCATCGCGGCAAAATAAATTGCGCCTATGCCGGGCAAATTTTTCAGGCGGTCGGGTATTTCCCACCACAGTGCTTGGATTTCATGGGTGTTGCCATTTTCAGCGGCTAGTCTTAACAGCTGGCTGTAGACTTCCACTTCCAACAGCCGTACTTCGGTTTCCATCAGGATCTTCTGGGTATGCAAGGATGGAATCAGTTTGCGTATGCCTTGCCAGTCACCAACATGTTGATAGGCTTGGTGCAAAAGCTTAAGCACGCTGGCGTGGCCAGGATCTATGCTATGCAGTCGGCTTAGGGTTTCTAGGGCTTCTTCAAATTGGTTGCCCGACAAATTCAGTTCGGCTTGGGTCAGGCCAATCACGATGCTGGAGTCTGGCGCGTGGTCTTGGGCTTTTCTGAGATATTCATCGCGTTTGTCAAACGCCCCGCGCGATTGGGCGGCGCGGGCTGCTGTCAAATAATGGATTAGCGGCGCACCGCTGTGCGACGCATGTTTAATCAGTACGGTTTCGGCTTTTTCCCAGTTGCCTTCGGCAGAATCCACCAAACCGGCAATCAGCGCATCTTGTGAACGATTAAGTTTGATGTTTTTATCGCGTAGCTTGCGTTGTGCGGGTAGTTTTATCAGCCAACCCAACAGCCTTAGCAGCAGATAAAACACCACAAAGCTAATCGCTATACTGACGGCAAAAACAATCAATGAGGTTTCTAGTGACCAATGCCCTAGGCCAATCAGCACATAACCTGGGTTATCCAATTGTTGTAGGTTGTGGTTGGCAAAAACCACAAGGGCTATAAACGTCAGCACTATCCCGAGTAGATAAACTATTTTTTTCATCGCGTATTGCTCTTGTTACGGTGCGGGCGCAGCTATTGCCGGGGCTACTGTTTCGCTAGGCTTAACGGCTTCAACGGGGGGTGCTGCCACTTCAGCGGGCTGCATGGCCTTGTCAGTTTCTATCCTGAGTTTGGTGATGTCTTTGAGCATTTTTAACGAGCGGCTGATGTCAGGATATTGGCTGTGTATCTTAACGGCACTAAAACGGTCCAGTTCGGCGATAAAATGGCCTGTGGCAATATTGGGGGTAAAGTTGTGTTCGGCCCATTTTTTGGCATCTGCCAAGCTGGATTGGTACAAGGCTTCGTTGTGTTGCACCAAGGCAATTTTGACAATTTCTAGCTTAACGCGCAGTTGTTCACGAATAAACTGTGCTTCTTCGGGGGTTAGAATTTCTTTGATTTCGTGTTCGGTGTGGCGAATCGTGACGATGCCGCCTAATTGGCTGATGGCAGAGCCTAATAAGCCTGATTCGCTAGCCGAGGGGGCGGCTTCGGGCTGGCTTGGGGCTTTGCCGGTATAGGGCAGCAGCAGTATTAATGAGTCCACTTGGTTTTGCAGGGATTGGATAGCCGCATAAAGACCGACGGTATCGACGGCTTCAATGCTGTTTAGCAAGGCTATTTCGCTAACAATGGCTTCGCGTACTTTAAACACGCCCGCATCACCGCTTTCACGCAAGCGTTGGTCGGCGGCTTCCAAAGCTTCGCGGGTGGTGTTGACGTCGCCGACTAAATGCAAGCGTTCATTGGCGACACTCAACAAATATTCAGCATCGGCAATCAACCAATCGCCGCGTGTTTTGCCAAGTTGCCGTTGCAGTCTGGCGATGGCCTCGTTAAGTTCTTGGCGGGTGCTAGCCAACTTTTCGTTGTGCAGTTGGGAGAAATCGGCGAGGGTTTTGTTGAAATGGGTGTCTTTGCCAGCAATGCTGCCCTCTAAGGTAGCCAATTGCGATTGTATGGCAACCAATTGGGCTTGATAATCGGCAATTTGTTTGGACATTTGCCCTTTTACTTCGCCGCCCAAACCTTCTTGTTGGCTACGCAGTTCGGTAAACAGGTAAAAGCCCGCACCAGCGAGGCCGATAACGATAAGCAGAATAATGATGCCAAACCAGAATCCGCTACGCGACCTTCGGGCTTGTTTGCTTTCGCCCTGATCTTGTTCTTGTTGTTCACTCAATTCGGCCACGCTATTCTCCCCCTATTACATACATTGTTACTGTCTTAAGGATTGCCTCATCTGAAGGATGTTCCGTCACGGCAATCCGCTTAAAGCCCTGGTCGGCTGCTATTGTTTTTATTCTCTCGCTAACCACCACTAACGGCACTTCAAACAAGTGCGCTTGCTGTGATGCCAGCATCGTTGCCAAATTATGTAGAGCTTCTCCGCTAGTTATCGTAATCGCCGCCAGCTGGTTTTGGGCTAGTAACAAACTGACTTCGGAGTTGTCAGTTTCGGGCATTACTCGTTGGTATACATTTAGATAGTCAACACTTGCGCCCCGTTGCTTAAGGCTGGTTGCCAGTTCTTCGCGCCCGCCTACACCACGGATGATGAGGCAGCGCTGCCCTTGCAGGTTTTGCAGTTGCGGCATTGCCAATAATGCCTCGCTGTTATAGCCATTGCTGGGGACTAAATCGACTGGCAGCCCTGCGGCGGCGAGTGCGGCGGCGGTGGCTTTGCCGATGGCGGCAATTTGCGCTGAGCCAAATTGCGTCATTTTAACACCATCTGAATAGTAACCGTGCATAGTTACTGCATTGGCACTGATAAAAATAAGCCATTGATAGTTGTTCAAATGTGCCAAGGTTTGGCGTATGGCTAAGGCATTGTCCACGGGTGCAATAGCCAGTGTGGGCAAGCGCACTGGCACACCGCCATGCCCGGCTATGAGCTGGCATAAGTTGTCCGCCTGATGGGCGGGGCGCGTTACTAAAACCCGCGCCCCGTTTAAGGGTTGGGTCACTGGAATAATGCCTGCAAAATTTTGTCCGCACCTTGTGCCAGCAAATCATCGGCAATACGCGTGCCTATTTCTGCCGCTTGGTCGGCAGGGCCTGCGCTAGCTGCCCGATACAGCACGCTGCCGTCAGGATTGCCGACTAAGCCGCGCATGGTGATTTGCCCATTGTGCAACTCGGCAAAGCCGCCAATCGGCACTTGGCAGCCGCCGTTTAGGCGTGCGTTCATCGCGCGTTCGGCGGTCACGCAAATTCCGGTGTCCGGGTCGTGCAGCACTTGCAACAGGGCATTGATGTCCGTGTCGTCAACACGGCATTCTATGCCGATGGCACCTTGGCCCATAGCGGGTAAACTGACTTCGGTAGGCAAGGATTGGCTGATACGCGCTGCCATGCCTAAACGTTTTAAGCCAGCCGATGCCAAGATAATCGCGTCGTATTCGCCAGCGTCCAACTTAGCCAAGCGGGTATTGACATTGCCCCGCAACGGCACGATGGTCGCGTCTGGAAACAGTTCCTTAATCTGGCATTGCCGCCGCAAACTGGAAGTGCCGATCACCGCATTGGCGGGCAGGTCCGCCAAGGTGGCGTAGCGGTTGGAGACAAAGGCATCGCTAGGGTCTTCGCGGGTTAAGATGGCTGAAAGATGCAAGCCGTCGGGAAACTCGACCGGCACGTCTTTCATCGAGTGCACTGCTATATCGGCAGTGCCTTCCAACATGCCTTGTTCTAATTCCTTAACAAACAAGCCTTTACCGCCTACTTTGGCGAGCGGTGCATCGAGGATTTTATCGCCGCGAGTGACCATTTTCACCAATACCGTCGTCAATCCCGGAAACGCTTGCTCTAGGCGTTCGGCGACGTGTTCAGCTTGCCACAAAGCCAATGGGCTTTGCCGGGTGGCAATACGGATAATTTTTTCAGCCAAAAGAAAACCCTCTCTTAAAAAAAATAAGTTTATTGTAACCTTAATTGAGCGGAATGACTTGTTATCGAACATTTAAAAT
>JABFST010000161.1 GCA_013140465.1 Methylococcaceae bacterium | reverse complement strand
GGCTACTGCCCATCCTGTCCGGCATTTTTATCGGCACTAGCTACATCCCCTTTCCGCCTTGGGCCTCTTTATTTGGATTTGTGCCCTTGTGGATATTCTGGAGCCAACAAACCCGGTTACGCGAGGTGGTGTTAGGCGGCGTGTGTACGGCCTTTGTGTTTACCCTGATAGGCTTTAACTGGGTGGCGTATTTACTGCACGAGTTCGCCCATTTGGATTGGCCTATCGCCGTGGTCGGCTTGCTGGTGTATGCCTTGATTGCGCATTTATATGTCCCGCTCGCGGGTGCGTTATGGTTTATCGGGCAACGCCGACTGCACGGCTCCAAAGCTTGGTCTTTAGGCTTAATGGCCTTAATGACCATACTCTGCGAAGCTTATTCCTTCACCTTGTTTGACTGGAATTTTGGTTATTCTTGGTATGGTGCGGGCTTGCCGATATACCAATGGGCCGAATTTATCGGCTTTAGCGGCCTGAGTGCCGCCACCTTGTTGTGCAACCTGCCGCTGTTTTGGGCATGGCAGTTGCGTAAGCAACGCGCGGGTAAAATCCTGTTTGCCACAGTGCTAAGCCTGTTCATTATCTTAAATCTGGGCGGGCTGTGGCTAAAGGCTCGGCTACCCGAACCTGACGCAAGCTTTAGCACTTTGCTGGTACAAGTTAGCACCGAAAATTCCGAAAAAATGGCAGCAGAATTGGGGCGCGGTTATAGCGGCGAAATCTTCAAACGCTATATCACCCTGACTGACCAAGCCTTAGCCGCCCATCCCAACACCCACATTGATTTTGCCTTATGGCCTGAAACCGCGTTTCCGGCCCTGTTAGGCGACGAATTTACCGCCAACCCCTTACCGCAAGCCTTAGCGCAATACCAACAAATGCGGCAATTGGCGCTGATTACGGGCGCATACAGCATTGACCCCCGCTCACAACTCATCACCAATTCGTTGTTTGTACTCAACAAAGACGGCGGCATTGTCGCGCCACATTACAGCAAATCGATTTTGTTGGCGTTTGGCGAATATATCCCCGGCGAAGACTTGTTCCCGCAAATCCGCGATTGGTTGCCCGCCACCGGCCATTTTGCACGCGGCAATGGCCCAACCGAATTGCTGGGCTGGAACGGCTACAAAATGGGTGCGCAGATTTGCTACGAAAGCCTGTTCCCGCACTTTAGCCGCGCTTTAGCGCAGTTGGGGGCGCAATTTATTGTTAATGTCACCAACGATTCTTGGTATGGCAGTTGGCAAGAACCCTACCAGCATTTGTACATGACCTTAGCGCGTGGCGTTGAATTCAGGCTGCCCGTACTACGCGTCACCAACACCGGCATTTCCACAGTGGCCTTAGCTTCCGGCGACATACTCGAACGCTCGCCCGTACACCAACCGTGGACAGGCATCTACCAAGTCCCTTACTTAAAAAACCCAAGAGCGACGTTTTACCAAAACTGGTTTTATTTAGTGCCTGGTTTGCTGTGGGCGGCGGTGTTGGGGATGTTGGCTTGGGGCATCGCTAAGAAGCGTGGTTTGTTGCAATAATACCGTTATTCATAGGCATAGCTGATAAAAACGTGATAGCCCAGCAGAAACAACAACCCTGTTGCCAAGCCAATATGCACCAAAAGCCATACTGTGCGTAAGCCGTTTTTGGCTATCCGTAACAGTTCTATATTGCAAAGTCCGGTTACCACAATTGCAAAATAACTTAAGCTCAGAATTTGTAAAAAGGCATAACCTAAGTGTTGGGCATGGGCATAAAAGAACACTGGGGCAAATGCCCCCAGCAATTTATGATGAGTCAGCCGTGTCAGGGTATTTTGCGCGTGACGGCGGGACAGCGCACAACGCCATTGGTGGGCAAGAAAGCCAACCATAACGAAACCGGACAACTGCTGGTAAACATCATTAGCCTGTAAAGTGGTTAAAAATGACCAGTTGAAATTGCCTATGGCTTGCACGGCAAACGCAATCAGCAGTAGCCAACCAAGGCGCGCATAGCCTTTGCTGAGCAGTGTTTTGAGGGGCTGTAGAAGACTGGACATGGCGGTTATTTTCCATCGCTAGGTGTGGGCGCAGTCTGCTTAAGGCTGCTGAACGCGGCTAACACTGGCAGGGTTTGCGGTGCAGTGCGTTGTAAAAAGGCTTGCATAAACACCTCAGGGCTAGGCAGATAATACCCGTCACGCGGCCACTGTTCGCCAATCACGGGCGGATGGGCAAAGGTTTTGGCTTTCGCCAAATACGCGCCATAAGCGTCTTGAATACCTTGATGCAACACCGAAACAGCTTTCAACATATCCTCCAAACTAACAGTGGCGGCAGGATACATCCACGTCGCCGCGCCCATGATGTCGTTCATCTGCCAATCATGCTTGGGTGATTGTTGGTGTTTGTTGTGGCAGTCGATACAAGGCGCGGCTACCGCAACATCTGCGAACATGCCGGTATGCAGGCCAATATCGGGGACATAAAAAAATTGCGCTTGCTGGCTTTGCCGCAAGGCTTGAAATTTTTCTTGTTGCAAGCCTTCAAATCGGTTGTCGGGGCTGATGGGATAGTCCGAACCTAAAAACAAACTGATCCGCACCGGGCTTTTCTCCATGCTTTTGGCGGTTTCCCGCAAAAACAAGGCGGGTAACGGGCCGGCCTCAACATTGGCATCACGCCAATGTTCGTCAAATTTCAAGCCTGCTTGTTTGCCTTCCCCGACAATTTCCTTGGTCCATAATTGTCTGGCAGCGGCGTTTTCGGCTTGGAGCAAGGTAAACAATTGCTCCACCTTTAGTGTCGCCTGCCCTGTTTTTGGCTCGGCCAACGGCGGCGGAGCGGTCTCAAACAAATACACGCACAGGGTTGTTAAGGCAAACAGTGTTATCCAAAAACTTTTGTTAATCATCGCGGGCCTCCTGTTTGGCTTTATAGTGGCGTGCCGTTCCGTAAGGGGATGGGCCACCTTGAAAATAGGCATGGATTTTTTCGGGCGGGATACGTTGCCCGACTATTTTTTGGGTTTCCATTTTGTGGTTGCCATGAAAATCATGGCAACCCAAACAGCTGTCCCATTGCTCAAGGGCTATTAGACGCTCATGCGGGACATCCAAAGGATCTTTCCGGAGTTTGGTTTTTTTATGGCAATTGACACAAAAACCGATCTGCATACGGGGAACGCGCTGGCCTTGATGTTCGGTATGGCAAGACACGCAGAGCTGCGGGTTTATCGCTAGCCGGGCTTTAAGGAAGCGGGGTTCAAGAAAGCGGTACACCGGATGACGGTCGTTAGGGCGTTCATGGCAGTTTAGGCAATTGTCATTGCTGACTTGTTGCTGGCCAAAATCTGCCGGGTGGGCGCGTAATCCCAGCACATAACGCAGGTTGGCTTGCAGTTGTTGGCGTAAACTGCCGGGTGCGTCTTGATGGCAAGATGCACAGGTGAGGGTGTCATGCCCGATGTTCATCGGGCCATAAGCGTGATATTTTTCGCTGATCGGCAACAGCAAGGCAGCAAGTGCCAATATGCCCACTATCAGCCCAATTCCATAGGCACACGCTTTTGCTTTGCGCTTAGTCATGTTAAAAATACCTCTAAGGTGCGCCGTTCTGGTGGCTATTCAGAACGGCTGGCAGAACAACCCAAAGCCTAAAAAATAGTTTTGGGTAATGCGTATTTGACTTAGAGATTACTCTTTCCGAGAGTGTAAAGCTATGAAGTATTTACGTTTTTAAGGTTGGCAATATAGTGGTGTAGGTCTGTCTTAAAGAGAGGGATAGACAATTTATTGACTCAGTATACGCCCTTAAACGGGTTCTTTTTTCGGGCGGGCAAAATACGCGTGATTTTTCGCCCGTTCCATTTATGCCGTACTTGGTAGTGCCAAAAAGCGGTAATGCCAAAATAACCTAACACGGCACTGCTGCTGCCGATCAAAAAACAACCTGTCAGAAACGGTTGCCACAGATTGCCGGATAGCACGGCATCCAAAGAAAATTCCGCCGTTGGTTGGTTAAGTACCCAAAGCCCTAGCCTATAGGCCGAATAAAACAAGGGTGGCATGGTCAGCGGGTTAGTCAGCCACACCAAGGCCACGGCTATCGGCAAATTTCCCCTAAAATAAAATGCGCCTAAGGCCGCTATCGCCATTTGCCCTGGCGTGGGTATCCATGCCACAAACAGGCCGACCGCAAAGGCGATAGCGACCGATCGGCGGTTGAAATGCCACAAGTTAGGGTGATGCAAACGCTCGCCTAAAAATTGTAGGTTTTTGTGGTTTTTAATCAGGTTGAGGTCGGGTATAAATTTGTGCAGGAGTTTTTTTACTAATTCTTTAGCCATAGTCTTTTTTGTGGTAAACATTTTGTCATAACACAGTCTATCAGGTTTTTGACCATCCTCAACACTGCCACACCCGAGGTTTCTATGATTGCTGCCGCATTGGCGTTTTTTGCAGGCTTGGTGCTGGTGCAGCAATTTTCAGTATTGCCGGCCCGTTTATGGTGGCTTGTGTTAGTGGTGTTGGCAGTCATTATGGCCATACAAGGCCATCGCCGTTGGCTATTTTTTCTAACGGGTACGATATGGGCATTGATGTGTGCCGATTATCGCTGCTCGCAACGCTTAGCGCCAGCCTTGGAAGGCAAAGAACTGACCGTGAGCGGATATATTGCGGATGTGCCGGAAACCGATGCCCATAAATCCCGCTTTGATTTTGTCCCTACCGCTGCCCAAGTACCCTTGCCCGCCAAACTGCGGCTTAATTGGTACCAGCCGGATGTGGCGGTACAGGCAGGGCAACAATGGACATTCACGGTTAAGCTAAAACGGCCTCATGGCACTTTAAACCCGGGCAGTTTTGATTATGAACGTTGGTTATTGACCGAAAACGTCGGCGCGACAGGCTATGTCAGGGATTATCCCAAAGCCGTGTTGACGGGTCAGGCCAGCCCTTGGCAAAGCATAGCCGTGTGGCGGCAAGCGGTCATAGCGCGTTTGGACACTTTGTTGCAACACCAAGCGCAACAGGCGTTAATCAAAGCCCTGGCTGTCGGCGATGGCTCTGGGATCAGCCCGCAGCAATGGGTGGTGTTCCGTAATACAGGCACGACGCATTTAGTCGTGATTTCGGGTTCGCATGTCGGCCTCGTCGCGGGATTAGTGTATTTTTTGGTGCTTAAACTATGGGCCAGGACAGGGCTGCTAAGCGTGTCGCCGCCTAGTGTGGCGGCAATTTTTGCCATGTTATCTGGGGTGGGTTATGCGGCATTGGCGGGTTTTTCCATACCGACCCAGCGGGCAGTGCTGATGTTGGCAATCGTATTGCTTGCCACGCTTTGGCAACGCCAATTGCGGCCTTTCCATACCTTGGCGATTGCGTTGCTGGCGGTGTTGGTGGCTGATCCTTGGGCCGTGCTGTCGGTGGGTTTTTATTTGTCGTTTTTGGCGGTGGCTTTTATTGTTTTTGCCTTGTCGGGGCGTTTACAGAAAGCCAACTACTGGATTGCAAGCCTGCAAATGAACATTGCAACGTCACTCGGTTTGGCACCTTTGTTACTGTACTTTTTTCAGCAAGTTTCCTTGCTGTCGCCCGTGGCGAATTTTATCGCCGTGCCTGTGATTAGCGTGGTGCTGGTTCCGGTAGCGTTGTTGGCGTTGTTGCTGATGTGGTTAGCCCCCTCTGTGTCGGATTTGCTGTTTACGGGCGTGGATTGGGGCTTGCAAGCCTTATGGTGGTTGTTGCTTAAGCTGTCAGCGTTGCCGTGGGCCACTGTAAACCATGCCCAACCTTCGCTTTGGACGATGGCCTTGGCGGTGCTGGGTGTGCTGTGGGTGTTGGCCCCGCGTGGCTTACCCGCACGCTGGTTGGGGGGCGTGTTGTGTGTGCCGCTGGTGTTCGCGCCAACTCCAACGCCACAACCAGGTGCGCTGGAATTGACGTTGTTGGATGTCGGGCAAGGTTTGGCAGTGGTTGTGCAAACGGCGCAGCACAGTTTGGTTTTTGATACCGGGGTGCGCTATTCAGAGCAAAGTGATAGTGGGCAGACGGTGATATTGCCTTTTTTGCGCCACCAAGGCATCAGCCAAGTGGATATGCTGATGGTCAGCCACGGTGATAACGACCATATCGGCGGTGCGCAATCTTTGTTGCAGGGCATGGCTATCCACCAAGTTCTGACCAGTGTGCCGCAACAACTGGCGGCGTTTGCCCCCAAACGCTGTGCGGCAGGGCAGGGCTGGGAGTGGGATGGCGTGCAATTTACCGTGTTGTCGCCGCAACAGGCATTCGTGTCGGATAATGACAATTCCTGCGTGCTAAAAATTTCTAGTCTACACGGCACGGTGTTATTGACAGGCGATATTGAGGCGACCGCCGAAGCGTGGCTGCTAAAAACCTACCCTCAGCAATTGTCCGCCGACATTTTAGTCGCCCCGCATCATGGCAGTAAAAGTTCATCGACATGGGCTTTTTTGCAGGCG
>JABFST010000343.1 GCA_013140465.1 Methylococcaceae bacterium | reverse complement strand
ATCCTGTTGTTATTAATAAGCATGGTGAATGTACAGATTTTTAGGGGTAAGCACCCATAAAACCCAACCTTACCAATTTACAAGCCAAAAAAGCAGTGTCAAGCAGACAGGGGATAGCCTAGACTAGGCAAATTGAAAGGAAAAATTTTAGGGCTGCAAACACAAAAAAAATGCGCACACCGCCATCGGCGATGTCCGCATCGTAAGTTAGGCGCAGCAAAGGCTAAACTGCGCCCAGCACCTGCCACACCTGGTTAGGCAGGTATCAAGATGGCTTAATGGCGCGCCGAAAATTTTCAACCAAGGGCGCAAACATGCCTTGCAGGGTGTCCCTAACAAAAGCCGGAGCCTTATCTGGCGCACCTGCATTAAAGGGTGGCGCAGGATCGTACTCACCCTGCAACTGCAAGGCTTCGGCATAGAGCTTACCGCGCAAAGCGGCGACTATCTCCAAGCCAAAATCAATCCCTGCCGTTACGCCACCGCCTGTGACCACATTACCGTCCCACACCACGCGCTGGCGCGTGGGTATGGCACCAAATTCCGCCAATAAATCTAAAGTGACCCAATGCGATGTCGCTTTTTTGCCCTTTAATAAGCCCGCTTTGCCCAGCAACAAACTGCCCGTGCAAACACTGGTGATGTATTTGGCAAACGCGGCTTTTTGCGCAATCAAGTCAATAATCGCCGGATTTTTCATCGCTTCTAGCGTGCCATTGGCTCCGCCCGGCACAAACAGTATGTCCAATGCTTTAGGGCAGTCGCTGGCAGTGTGGGTAGGCACAAAGGTCAGCCCCTCGCCACATGTAATCGGTGCCAAATCATCGCCTGTCGTCAGCAAATAAATTTTGGCGCCCATCATTGACGAAAACAAATAATGCGGCCCCACTAAGTCCAGGGCCGTAAATCCCGGATATAAAAGCATCGCAATATGCTCTTCACCCATCATTTTAAAGCCGCCATCCTTAACAGCCATCAACTCGGCATGGGCTTTTTTAGAGGCGGTTTCGGCCTCCGCTTTAGTCAGTGGCGGCGTTTTGACATTCTCCTTGGCTAAGGTTTGGCAAGCCGACAGCAGCGGCGCTAATGCGCCGCCCAATAAAGCCAGTTTGGTAAATTGGCGACGCTCCATCACAATTCCTTAGTATTTAACCGAAGCCGTAAAATAAGCCGATGTCCCTTGTGAAGGGATAACACGACCGTCAAAATAGCCATAAGCTTGGTAATAATCTTCATCGGTCAGGTTTTTAACCGTTGCCGACACCTTAAAGTTCTTTTGTTCATAACTTAAACTGGCATCAAAAGTATGGTAGCCATCGCTTTTAAAGTTATTGTTATTGCTCAAAAACGCCTCGGATTGCGCATACAAACCGCCGCCTATGCTAAAGCCCCTGAGCCATTCTTGAGAAAAACGGTAATTGGCCCATAACCGACCTGAGTTTTGTGGCACTAAAGCCAATTTGTTGCCTTGTGGCACGCCGGCCAAATTATCGGTAAATTCGGCATCGGTATGTGCATAGTTGGCAATAAAACTCAGTGCATCCGTGGCTTGCCACACCACATCGGTTTCAAAGCCCACCGAACGTTGTTGCCCTGCCGCTTTTGCACGTTGCAACACATCTGTGTTGTCGGTCACGGCAACATGGCTACGGTCGATTTGATAACCGACTACTTGTCCAGTCAGCTGGTGGGCAAAATCAAACTTAAGGCCGCCTTCTAAGGTTATCGTGTCTTCGGGTACAGCCGTGCTGACAAAATTGACAAACGGCTGTCCACGCAAGCCTTCGCTATAATTAATAAATAATGAAAACTCGTCAGTCACATCAAACATAGCCCCTACGCGCGGCAACACCTTGGTTTTATTCGCTGTTGATACGGTTTTGGAGGTGGTGTTTTCAAAATCCACACCTACATGGGCAATCCTGACGCTGGTAAGCAAATGGAAGCGGTCAAATAGAGTGCTTTGCCATTGGCTATAGCCGCCATAAGTGACGTTATCAACAAACATGTTATTGACGCCAAGCCCCGCTTTTTTATAAGGCGCGGTATACTTAGGATTGTTTAAATCGACACTGCCCACACCAAAACCGGCACCAAAATCGGCATCTATATAGCCCTTATCGATAAAATCACTGTGGTCAGCCCCAAATAACACGGTGTTTTTGGTCGGACCCAGATCAAATTTTGCCGTGACATTGCCCAAAAAACTACGCTCTTCTTGTTCTTGGTACAACTCGGCATTTGCCAGCAACCATGTCGATGGCGCAAAAAACGGACGGTCGGCAACAAACCCATCAGCCCCAAACAAAGTCTGCACTTTTTCATCAAACTTCGAATTGGCATAACGTGCTTTTACATTCAGCGACCACACGTCGTTGAATTTATGGTCTAAGGTTCCCCATACGGCATTAAAATCACTGTGGCTATCGGGTATGTCCGCCGGCCCGATAAAGGATTTGCGGTGTGCGGAAAATTTGCCCATTACCGTACCATTAGCGGGCAAGCCCTGATATTCGGGCTGATCCCAATGCGACACCTTGCCTTGCAGGGTAAAAGTGGTGCTGTCGTTATTGGTAAAGGTTAAGGTTGGATTGATGTTAAAGCGTTTGGTGTTAACGGTATCAATAAAATTGCTGGCATTGGTGTACTCGCCGGTAAACCGGAACAACACGTTTTTATGCAGCGGTTGGTTAATATCGACAAACGGCTGGTAAAAGTCATTCGTGCCTATTTTTACGCCCACTTCACCAAAGGCTTGGGCCTTAGGCAATTTAGAGACAATATTGACCACACCACCCACGGGCGAACCTGAGCCGCCACTGTACAATATAGCGTTATTGCCTTTTAACACCTCAATGCGTTCCACATTGACAGTACTTTCACGGTCGCCTGGGCTGTAATACTGGGTAAAACCATCAATCAGCTGCTCGGCGGCAAAACCGCGTATGCGTGTGCGGTCAGCAGAGGGTGTATACAACGGGTTAGTCGGGATTACGCCGCTGACATTGCGCAAGCTTTCACTGACGGTAATGTTTTGCTGGTCATCTATCACCGAGCGTTTAACGACTTGGATAGATTGCGGTGTTTGCATAATGGGCGTGTCGGTACGCGTTGCCGATTTGCTGCTATAAACCGCATAGTTTTTGCCATTGGCATCCGACAACTCGGCATCTGCCGTTGCTGACACCGTAACCGTCGGCAAGGTCGTGCCGCTGGACTGGGGTTCTGGCGCAGCCGTCGCGGTTTTTTCTAAAGTCACCGTGCCATTTTTGCTAGACAACACCGTCAGCCCCGTACCTGCCAACAGCTTTTGCAACGCTTGTTCCGGTGCATAATGACCGGACACGCCTGAAGATTTCAGCCCAGCTGTCAATTTGCCGTCAGCCACCACCTGTACGCCTGATTTCAGCGAAAAATCCACTAGGGCTTTATCTAAAGATTGCGACTGGATGTCATAATCGGCCGGACGCGGGTCAGCGTCTGCCGCCACCACGGACGACGTGGCAGACAAGGCCATAAACAACAGCCCTAACGAGCTGTGGGTTAGCGTAAACGGGGTATTCACTAAAGATTGGGCAGGCATTTGCAGCTCCGTAAATAAATCGTCGAAAATAGTTGCTGGGTTAAGTTGACCCATTAACAACTAAGGACGATGACTAAGCGCAAATCCCTAGGCCAGTGTGCAAATAAATGTGCTGGCTGCTGCTGGGCATAAGGAACTACACAATCCAGACAGTGCCTGCTCCCTCAGGAGAGTGCCGAAAAGCCCCAAATCGTAGGCCGGAATAAGCCGCTAAGAGCGCAAGCGAGAGCGGCGTTTCCGGCAAACCGTGGGTGCGGTGTGCCGGAAACAGCCGTTTTCACTGGCGTTCAAACGGCCTTATTCCGGCCTACTTGGCAGCTTTTGTAGGTGCGGCACATACGCACAGTGCGTATAAAGCTATCCCCATGCCTAACCCCCATCACGCCCTAGCAACTCTACAATTCTCTGCGCCAAGTTTTTAACGCCCCGTTGCGTGACTTTTTCATGCGTCCCTTTTAACTCGATGGCAAAACTGCCGATCAGTTTTTGCTGTTTTACCTCAACCACTTCTGCCATTAAGTACGAAAATAAAAAACTCGGTTTGCTGTGTTGCCCAATAATGACCCAATCGGCTCCATATTGCTGCCCCAGCTGCGCCGCCAAGCCATAAAAATTGAACAAATAGCCTAAGCTAGGATTAGCCGCAGTTTGTGCCGCTACGGGAATATCGACTAGCTCATAAGCCCCCAAAGTCTTGAGTTGCTGGCTTAATAGCGGGGCAAACGTTGCCGTGCGCCGCTGCTCGTCGGCGGTGTTGGGCAGCGAAGTTATATCGTTGAGTTCAAAATTTAACACCGCTATGCGTGGCGCGGCAGCGGCATTACCCGCTAACAGCAACGCCGCTAATACGGCTAAGCCTGTGCATGGAAAAACGTTCATGGTAGTCTCCGTAGCTAGATGGACTGGCGGGTGAGTATAAGCCTACACCTAACAACCGTAAGCCGATAATGCCCCGCCACTAACGGGCAATTTGCCCGACTGTGCGCGCTTTGCTACCGTCACTGACTGTGCGCGCCTTATAATGCCGCCACTGCTTATGGCACAACTTGCCTTGCGGTAGACCTGCGAGGTAACAAAACTCGCAGGTCTTTATCGTTACTTTACCGCCGCCAAAGCTTATGAACTTACAAGGCCATTTATTGTTACGCATCGTCTTTGCCGCGCTGTTGTGCTTGCTGGCTACGACTGCTTATGTACTGCATGACAGCGGCGTGCAAAACCGCTTAGCCGCACAACTGACAGCATCAGTGCTGGGTCGGCAATTGGAACTGCAACTGCTAGGCCGTCATGCAGGTTTTTTTCAAGCCCAACAATTCCCCGATTTTGAGCTATGGAAACAAACCACCCAAGTGCAAGGCGTGTGTGTGCGTTATGCCTCGACCGACCAGAACACCGTGCGCAGCTTATGCAATAGTGCCGCCCATGTGTTGCCTGAGGTGCCGACGTATTTTGCGAAGCTGTACCGCTGGCTGTTCGGGACGGTCGCAAGCACGCGCGAGATAAGCTACAAACGCACGGTGTATGGCACGCTTAGCGTATATCCCGACAGCGAACTGGCGATAGCAAGTGCTTGGCAAAATATCAGCCGTTTGCTGGGCTTGTCTGCCACCACCGTGCTGAGCGTGTGTGTGCTGGTGTATATCAGCTTGCGCCGTGCCTTGCAGCCCGCCGCACAGATTGTGTCGGGGCTGGCGCAATTGGGGACAGGGGATTTGACGGTGCGCCTACCTGCGTTTGCCTTGCAAGAATGGCAAGGCATTGCAACGGCTATCAACCAATTGGCGGCTAACCAACAACAGCTCTTGCAAGAACGGCAACAGTTGCTGATGCAGCTGATGACCGTACAAGAACAAGAACGCCATGATGTGGCGCGTGAATTGCACGATGAATTTGGGCAATGTTTGGCGGCGATTAATGCGGTCGCGGCGGGCATTGCCCAAGCCGCGCAGCAACAATGTCCGGCCTTGGTCGGCGAAAGTGCGCATATCCGCCGCATTAGCGAGCATTTAATGGCACATGTGCGCGAGTTGCTGTTGCGTTTGCGCCCCGCCGAACTAGACGAATTGGGGCTGTCTGCCAGCTTAACTAGCCTAGTCGCCAATTGGAACCGCCATAGCCGGGGCAAAACCCGCTTTCAGTTGTCGATAACGGGCGATTGTAGCGTATTGGCATCCGCGCAAACCTTGGCTTTGTTCCGCATGACTCAAGAAAGCCTGACCAATATCGCCAAACATGCCGCCGCCACCGACGTGACTATCCAATTAAGCATTACCGCTACCGACAGCATCCTAACCATCACCGACAATGGTATCGCCAACACTTTGCCCAATCCGGGGAACACGGGCATAGGGCTGTGCGGTATCCGCGAGCGTATCAGTGCCTTGCAGGGCTGTTTTCATTTGGCTTTGGCGATACCACACGGATTAGTGGTCAGCGCCCGCTTGCCGCATACGCGCTGATGGCAGCCATAAGCCTGTTGCTGGTGGACGACCACGCGATAGTGCGTGAAGGCTACCGTTCGTTATTGTCAAAACAACCGGGGCTTAGTGTGCTAGCCGAAGCCCAAGACAGTATCCAAGCCTACCAGTTGTTTAAAGACTGCCGCCCCGATGTGGTGATGACCGACATTTCCTTGCCTGGCATGGGCGGTATTGAACTCATCGCGCGTATCAGACAGCGCGAGACCCGCGCCAAAATACTGGTGTTTAGTATGCACCAAAACCCCAGTTTTGCGGTGCAGGCGAGCCGCGCAGGTGCTTTGGGCTATGTCACCAAAAGCAGTGACCCTAGCGAGTTATTGCGTGCGATACCTGAGGTTTATGCAGGTCGCCATTACCTGAGTGCCGACATCGCCCAAGCCTTGGCGATGGCAAAACTGGACTATGGGCATTACGCCCTAGACAGCCTGAGTGTG
>JABFST010000333.1 GCA_013140465.1 Methylococcaceae bacterium | reverse complement strand
CCCTTAATAATGAATGCGGCACGCACACCCGGCAAGCGGCGGATTTGTTCGACATTGGCGGACACGACTTTGCCGCCAAAGACAGGTGATTTTTCGTAGATGGCATAGCCTAGCCCCGGCAATTGTACGTCTATGCCGAACAAAGGCTTGCCCGTGACGATGCCGATATTGTCTACGCCCCCTACGCGCGTGCCCAGCAAGCGGTAATCTTTAGGATCTTTGCGTTTGACCTCAGCAAAATCGGGTAACGGCAACTGTGCGGCGGTTTCTGCCAGTTCGCCATAGCCCAGTTTGCGGCCTGTGGCGGGATGGTGTACGGCACTGTCGCGTGCCAGCAACTCTGCGGCGGGCAGTTGCCAGATTTGCGCCGCTGCGGCAACTAGCAGCGTGCGTGCGCTTGCGCCTAAGTGTAGAAATTCGTCGTAATTGGTGGGCGTAGAACGCGATCCGCCCGCGCTTTGGCTGCCATAAGCGTCGTCTAGGTCGCCTTGGACGATGCTCACGTCCTGCCAGTTGACTTCCAATTCTTCGGCAATCACCATCGGTAACGCGGTTTTGATGCCTTGGCCGATTTCCGGCTGTTTGCTGATGAGCGTCACTTTGCCATCGGTAGCAATGTGGATGAACACGCTGGGCTTAAAACCCGCCGCTGCGGTGGAACTGGGTTTGCTGATGCGTGGGCTGGCAAGAAC
The DNA here is from genome assembly GCA_013140465.1 of Methylococcaceae bacterium. Classification (GTDB taxonomy): domain Bacteria; phylum Pseudomonadota; class Gammaproteobacteria; order Methylococcales; family Methylomonadaceae; genus Methylobacter_C. The sequence goes on along the minus strand of JABFST010000333.1, from coordinate 5,837 downwards.
AGGGTCGATATAACTCGCTAACAGCAAGCCGCCGCCCGCAAATAGCGTGTGGCGCAAAAACTCGCGGCGGCTGGCATTGTCAAGCATCTTGTCGTTCATACAGACTCCTTATTGATAATAGCGGCAGCACGGTGGATGCCCGCACGGATACGCAAATAAGTGCCGCAACGGCATAGGTTTCCGGCAAGGGCCGTATCAATATCGGCATCCGATGGGCGGGGGATTTTTTTTAGCAACGCGGCGGCAGTCATGATTTGCCCCGCTTGGCAATATCCGCATTGCGGCACATCCAAATCTTGCCACACGACTTGCAACGGATGTGTGCCATCTGCCGACAAGCCTTCTATGGTCGTGACGGGTTTGTTGCCTAAGGTCGAAACTGGGGTTTGGCAAGCCCGAGTCGGCAGTCCATCTATATGCACAGTGCAAACACCGCATTGGCCTATACCACAGCCAAACTTAGTGCCGACTAATTGCAAGTGGTCGCGTAACACCCAAAGCAAAGGTGTGTCTGGAGCCACATCTACGGTTTTGTGCTGTCCGTTAATAGTGAGTGTGTATCGGCTCATTGAAGCGGGTTCTCCTCGGGTCGGGGTTTGTGGCCTGTCTGTGGATGACGATGATATTTGCGCAAACGCTGCGTTGTTATGCTGATTAAAAACTTAAGCGGATTTCGTGCCAGCTTGGTGGTGTTGTGATGAAGCGGCGGTATTGGTGCTATTAGCGATAAGCCCTAGCAGTCGAGTGATATTGTGTTGTTGATGGGAAGGCAGTTAAGCAGCAATTGTTATTGCTCAGCCAACACTTAGCCCAGCAAAGTAGTGGTTTGCAGGGGCTAGTGCAGTGTGCATGACCAGTCCTTCTAGCACAGCGGGAGAGTTGAAATGTAGCTGCGAACACGACAAAAAATCTCCGCGCCTTCTTGACTACGAAAGCACCCCGGAATTCTGATGAATCGTGGTCATCCTAATGTTATTTTCACCTTGGTCATTGGTGAACGGATCACGATTATCAGTCATGAACCGTATTGTTTCGAGCTCGTAGTTTAGTGTCCAGATAAACACCATAGGCTTCGCGTAAGCCGGATTGCCTCAAAAGGAATCCAACTTACGCGATAATTATTTAAGGATAGGTGTTCCCAAGCATAGCAAGAGAACGAGCGTACTGGCGGCGCGTGCGGGCGGCACGCGCTATAAGTGGGAAACTACCAATCAGGAACAATGTAAGGGTGTCAAGTTCAGGAACTGGCGCAGTTGTTGTGTGGGGACCGAACTCAAGCTGGATAACTGGAGCTGCTGATGTAGTATTGACCGTTGTCGCGTTACAACTTGTCGCGATCCGTTGCGCAAATTCACTCGAATTGGTGTAGCCAAAGCCCGTATTCGACGCATCTACGTTAAATCCTGTCCCTGTTGCAGTGCCGTGGCTGACTAAAAAAATGAGATCGCCACCTTGGTAAAGGTAAGGAGTTGTAAAGCTAATTAGCGGCCCAAAGGGGTTGAAGGAGGCCGCCGAATCAGTGAACGAATTGACGGCGATATCCAAAGCTCCACTTAGCACTTGTTGCGGATTTAACATATTTGCTGCAACATTCGATGAAGACCCAAAAGCGGTGATAGAAACAGCTGCTTCAGCTAAGGTAACATCGTAATTGTTCCAATGCAGAGCCGCGCTCGGGTATGTACCCGTCGCAAGGCCCGCGTCAGCCCGAACTCGGAACCCTGTAATCTCGTAACCTACAGGGATACTAGACAACAAGGCGCTTGTATAGAAGAATTGATTAGTAAAATTGCCTGTGCCTAAAACCCCCGCAGTGGTCGATGAACTAGTCGCACCTTCGGCAAACTGAGCTGAGTTCGGCAGGGTCAAGGTGCTTGCGTATTGCACCGGAGATACGAGCGATAAACCGACCACGCCCATAAGTAATTTTAAACGCTTAAATCTCATGAAATACTCCAAAACCAAAAATAGTTATTATTAAGCTTTAATTAGGCATCTATGTAGATGTCTAACAAATTGTGTTTAGGCGTATAAGCCTAGCCCTTTAAAAGTGAACATTATAAATCAATACCCTACAAGAAAAAAATCGACGCATTATATAATATTTAATATTAATAATCAATTGGTTTCGTTACCTACTCTGGTAAATCTAATAAGCTGCATTAAAGCGCAATTCATAGATGGATAGAGCGATAGCGAACTTATTCTCAATAAAATCAACGTACTTATTCAGTCCCCCTCCTTTTTAAGGAGGGGGACTGAATGTTTACAAATCAACATTACCAAAGAACTCGGCAGCCAAACTTAGTGCCGACTAATTGCAAGTGGTCGCGTAACACCCAGAGCAAGGGTGTGTCTGGAGCTACATCTACGGTTTTTTGCTGTCCGTTAATAATGAGTGTGTATCGGCTCATTGAAGCGGGTTCTCCTGGTGTCGGGGTTTGTGGCCTGTCTATAGATGACGGTATTGTTAGCGCAAACGCTGCATTGTTATGCCGATTAAAAACCTAAGCGGATTTCGTGCCAGCTTGGTGGTGTTGTGATGAAGCGGCGGTATTGGTGCTATTAGCGATAAGACAAGCCAGCCGGATGATAGTGTGCTGTTGCTGGGTAGGCAGTTTATCAGCAATTGTTATTGCCTAGCCAACACCTAGCCCTGCAAGGCGGTGGTTTGCAAAGGTTAATACCAGCGTGCATGTCACGCCCTTTCACCACAAGAGGAAGCTTGGGACGATGGCTAGGTAAATCAATCAGTTATATCCCTTCACCGCAACCTTCTCCCTGAGTGATAAGCGGGATAAATAGTTATGTGTTGGAGCAACGGCACAAATTAATGTCAAGCGCATTGAAAATATCGCCAGCTATCGGCGTATAGTCGCGCCTTTTTCGGGAGTGATTACCCGCCGTAACGTTGATGTTGGCGACCTTATCAGCGCGGGCAACCAAGAGTTGTTTGCGCTCACCCAAATTGACCCGTTACGCCTGACAGTATGGGTACCACAAGCCTATGCCGATACCGTAGCGGTAGGGCAAGAAGTCTCGGTGCGCCCCGCCGATGCACTAGGCAAGGCCGTTAGCGCACGCGTAGAGCATGTTGCGGGTGCTTTAGACCCAATCAACCGCTCACGGCAAGTGGACATCAATTTGCCAAATAAAGACGGCAAATGGCTACCCGGTTCGTATGTGGAAATCGCCATTAATGTGGTCGGCAAGTCCAACCCTTTGGTCGTACCCGCCAATGTCTTGGTGATCGACCAAGCCGGCACGCATGTCGTGACCGTAGATGCCGGACACCACATCCGCTTTCAAAACGTAAGCTTAGGACGCGATTTTGGTCGTGAAGTCGAGATCATCGACGGCGTAAAAGCCGACGATGTGCTAGTCGCCAGCCCCTCAGACTTATTAGTCGCAGGTGAAGTCGTGGGGGTCGTGGAAAGTGCCAAACCTAAAGCCAAAGGGGCGGCAAAATCCTAGTTGCGACAGCCTCTATAAGGCGTGGCAGCTAGGTTTTTGTAGCGGGTATTGTCGCCAAGGTAAGCGACTAATGTTATAGTTTGGCGGGTTAAGCTTACAGGGCGGCGATTGCCACGCCCACAAAACCCATAACGTAACAGGCTAATCTTGCTAAGCATAGAAAGAGTAGCCGGACATGCGTCTCTTTTTTTACATGAAGGCTGGATATTTTTATGATTAGACTGATTATTGCCGGCAGTGTGCTGGCACTCATACTCTTAATAACGCTTATTGTGCTAATGCGCAAACGACGCGCCAAAGCGGCAACACTAAACGCCCCCAAAGCGGCAGAAAAAACCCCGCAAGCCGCGATTAAAGTGGTCGTTAAAACAAGCACTGAAACCGAAGCGGTCGAACCGCCTACACCACCCGCCCCAGTGCCTGAACCTATCGCTACGGTGATTACCGAACCGACACCACCCCCCGTTACAGTATCTGTGGCGGCAAGCACGAAGGCCGCACCTAGGGCTGCCAAGGTCATAGTGTATGAGCATAAGCAACCCCATGTACCCCAAGATGCCCAATTAAGACGGCATTATGTGACCCAACTGCGTGCGATCATAGAAGCTCTGAATCCGCCCTGCCCTACCGATTCGGCACTGCGCCGCCATTATGACGCCTTATTGGCAAGCCAATTGGCAGACTGTCTTGATGATGCCGAAGCCGCTGAACGGCTGTTAGGGCAATACCAACAACATAAAAAAACCTTACTCGCCACGCCCACAGCCAGCGTGGTTGCTCCGACCGCACCTGTAGCGACCACTGCCGCCAGTGCACCTGTTGCCGCACCCGCACCAGCACCAAACTCAGACATTGTTACTCTGCCCCAAGATTCAGCATTAAGACGGCACGCTATCACCCAACTTTATGCCGAATTGACCGAAGGCAAACCCCGCCCTAGCGATTCGGCCTTACGCCGCCATTACGATGCCATGATTAACGCCGAACTGGAACAACGCCTAGGCGCACAAGCGTTATAAGCCTAGCGGCTAACTTACAGATATTCATTATGGGAGTGGTTTTAGCCGCGATAATCGCAGCTAAAGCCGCTCCCACACAGCTTGCCACCTTCTGCATTTATCACCGTTTTAAAACTGTCACAACGCACACCCTAATTCACTTTATAATGTTATGGTAATCCACTCATACTCGCAGGGACAAACCATGACAGCAACAACTTACATCTATTCCTTCCAAAAAGGCGACGGCAAAAATAAAGTGCTACTCGGCGGCAAAGGTGCAAACCTGTGCGAAATGACCCAAATAGGGCTAAACGTGCCACCCGGTTTTGTGATTACCACCCGCGCATGTTTGGATTATTTGGACAAACAACAACTGCCCGACGGTTTGTTGGACAGTGTAAAAACCCATATTGCCGAAGTTGAAGCCTTGTCCGGCAAAGGCTTTGGCGATGCCCACAACCCCTTGTTGGTATCGGTGCGTTCGGGTTCGGCGATTTCGATGCCGGGCATGATGGACACTATCTTAAACTTGGGCCTAAACGCCCAAACCCTAAACGGTCTGATTGAGCAAACAGGCGATGTGCGCTTTGCTTATGATGCCTACCGTCGGTTTATCCAACTGTTTGGCAAAGTCGCCTTAGGCATTGATGACGAAAAGTTTGACGTGCATTTTGCCGCGATCAAAAAACAAGCGGGCATCAAAGCTGATGTCGGTCTTGATGCCGACCACCTACGCCAAATCAGCAGCTTGTTTTTACAAGTGGTGTTGGATGAAACCGGCAGCCCATTTCCAGAAGATGTCTACGAACAACTGGCCTTGTCGATTAAGGCCGTGTTTAATTCTTGGACAGGCAAACGCGCCGTCGATTATCGCCGCGAATTTCACATTACCCCAGCTATGGCGAACGGCACTGCCGTCAATGTTGTGGCAATGGTGTTTGGCAACCGAGGTAACGATTGCGCCACAGGTGTGGGCTTTACCCGCAACCCGGGCACAGGCGCCAACGAAATGTATGGCGAATATCTGGTCAACGCCCAAGGCGAAGACGTGGTGGCGGGCATCCGCACGCCCAAACCCGTGCAAGAACTCGCCAGCGAAATGCCCGATTTATATCGGCAATTGGTCGAATTACGCAACAAGCTCGAAGCCCATTACCACGAAGTCCAAGATTACGAATACACCATCGAACGCGGCATCCTGTATTGCCTACAAACCCGCAATGGCAAAATGAATGCCGCTGCGATGGTGCGCACCTCGGTGGAAATGGTCGCCGAAGGCTTGATTAGCAAAGAACAAGCTCTGCTGCGCATCAACCCCGAATTGTTTGAGCAATTGCTGCACCCACAACTCGATCCCAACAA
>JABFST010000309.1 GCA_013140465.1 Methylococcaceae bacterium | reverse complement strand
GTTTACGGCGCTGGCTAAACCGCCCGTTACGCACGACAGCCTTGCTCAACGACCGTTACGCCTGTGTCGCCAGCCTGTTGGCAGCACAGTTGTTTAAGGACGTATCCAGCCAATTGCGCCAAGTGGGCGACATAGAACGCATCAGCTCACGGATTGCCCTAAAAACCGCACGTCCGCGTGATTTGCTGGTGTTGCGCAATACCTTGGCAGTGTTGCCGCAGTTACAACAAGTCTTGGCGGCAAATGACAACCCGCAATTGACCACATTAAGCCAGCACATTGGCGAACAACCCACGCTGTTGGCGCTATTGCAACGCGCCCTGGTCGACAACCCACCCGTGCTGATCCGCGACGGCGGCGTCATCGCCATCGGCTATCATCAAGATTTGGATGAACTGCGGCAATTAAGCCAAAACGCCGACCAGTTCTTAATCGACATGGAAACCCGCGAACGCGCGGCGACTGGCATCAACACCCTAAAAGTCAATTACAACCGCGTGCATGGCTATTATTTGGAAATCTCCCATCTCCATGCCGATAAAATCCCCGCCCATTACACCCGCAAACAAACCCTAAAAGGCGCAGAACGCTACATCACCCAAGAACTGAAAGCCTTCGAGGACAAAGTGCTAAGCGCCAAAGACAAAGCCCTAGCCTTTGAAAAACATTTGTACGACGAATTGCTCAGCATCATCGCCGCTGAGCTGATCCCGCTACAACGCTGTGCCGCCGCCCTCGCCGAATTGGACGTGTTGGCCTGTTTTGCCGAACGCGCCGATAGCCTAAACCTCGTGCAACCCAGCTTAAGCGACAAGCCCGGCATCCAAATCGAAGGCGGTCGCCATCTAGTCGTAGAACAAGTGTCGGACATTCCTTTTGTAGCCAATGACCTAGCCTTTTCCAACAGCCGCCGCATGTTGGTGATTACTGGCCCGAATATGGGCGGCAAATCCACCTATATGCGGCAAACGGCGTTAATCGTATTAATGGCGCATATAGGCTGTTATGTCCCCGCCAAAAGCGTGGTGTGCGGGCCTATCGACAAAATCTTCACACGCATAGGTGCATCCGACGATTTGGCGAGCGGGCGTTCCACATTTATGGTGGAAATGTCCGAAACCGCCAACATCCTCCATAATGCCACCGCCAAAAGCCTGATCCTGATGGATGAAATAGGCCGTGGCACCAGCACCTTTGACGGCCTGTCCTTAGCCTGGGCTTGCGCCGACCATCTCGCCAAAGTCACCAAAGCTTTCACCTTATTTGCCACCCATTATTTTGAACTGACCGCCCTCGCGGACGGGCAAAAAGCCATCCACAACGTGCATTTGGAAGCGATGGAACACGGCGACAAAATCGTGTTCTTACACGCCGTTAAAGACGGCCCTGCCAGCCAAAGCTATGGTTTGCAAGTGGCGGCCTTGGCAGGTGTGCCGCGCCCAGTGATAGAAAACGCCAAAACCAAGCTAAGGCATTTGGAAGACCAAGCCTACCGCGACCAACAACACACCACCGGGGTAAACCAATTGGATTTGTTTGCCAGCACCGAATGCCATCCGGCAGTGACTTTGCTGGAAGAACTCAAACCGGATGATTTAAGCCCTAGGCAAGCTTTGGAGTTGTTGTATCGGCTTAAGGGCTTGGTGTTGGGGCAATAGCCGTGCGCTATCGCCTCAGTGTCAGGTAAAGTGTTCAGTTCCTTCCTTAGTAATTAAGCAATGACATCTGGAGTGCAACGGCTTTAGACGTTGCCATGTCGGCAATAGAGATTAACCGCCCTTTTAAGACACCCTCCAAATCGTAATTTCTTGCCAACAGCCTTAATAATTACCGTAAAGTTTACGCCCTCCCATTTGTAATATCTCCAGTTTGCAACTATCCTTAAAGTTGAACCCGCTTACACAGGATACCCACAAACCATGTCCCTTTATTTAAACCCCTACATTGCCGGCAACCCGGTCGGCAACAGCAACGCTTTTATTGGTAGGGCCGATGTTGTGCGCGACGTACTGCATATTTTCGCGCGCCCTGAAGAAAACGCCATCGTGCTTTATGGACAACGGCGCATAGGCAAAACCTCGGTGTTACAGTTTTTACAAAAAAACTTACGCCAAGAAACAACCACAGGCCATTATTTGCCGATATATTTTGACCTACAAGACAAAGCCACTTCCACACTGGGCAATGTGTTAAAAGAATTAGCCAATACCATAGCCTATGAATTGGATTTGACCACCCCGCAACTCGGTGACAATCCAGAACACAGCTTCCAACACCAATGGCTACCCCAACAACTCGCCAACTTAGCAAAAGGCACGGCCTTAGTGTTATTGTTTGATGAATTTGACGTGCTAGCCGCCGAATCGGCCAAAGGCGCAAGTGCCGATTTTTTCCCTTATTTGCGCCAATTGCTCGCTAGCGACCGTCAACGGCTTAACTTTGTGTTTGTTATAGGCCGCAATGTCGATGACTTAAACACCATCGCCTTGTCACTCTTTAAAAGCGTCCCCGCCCGCCGTATTTCCCTGCTAAACAAAACCGACACCTTTGACCTCATCCGCCTATCCGAAAAAACCAGTCCTTTACGCTGGAGTACAGCCGCGCTAGAGCGTATATGGCAATTGACTAACGGACATGCGTTTTTTACCCAACAGCTGTGTTCGTTTGCTTGGGAAGAAACCTATAACGATGGCAAAACCAACCCGGAAGAAATCACTGCCAACAGCATTGATAAGGTCATAGAGGATGTGTTAAGCGCCAGCAAAAACGCATTTGAATGGCTATGGGATGGCTTGCCACCTGCGGAGCGCGTGGTCTCTGCGGCGTTGGCACAAGCAGGTGGACACGCCGTCACCGAAACCGAATTGGACAAACTCCTACATGAAAGCGGCGTGCGCATCGTAATACGCGAATTGCAAGACGCCCCCAAACTATTGCAAGACTGGGATTTACTAGAACCCGTGGACGGCGGCTATCGTTTTAAAGTGGAGCTATTACGCCGCTGGATTGAAGCCAACAAGCCCCTGCGGCGCGTACAAGATGAGCTGGACCGCATAGAACCCGTCGCGGAAAATCTTTTTCAGGCCGCACACGGCATGTATCGCAACAGCCAATTGGAACAGGCAGAAAACCTACTTAACCAAGCTTTGGGACTTAATCCTAACCATGTTAAGGCTAACAAGTTATTGGCGGATTTATTGCTCGCAAACGGCAATTACACCGATGCCAAAAACGTATTAGCCAACTTATACGAATTCCAACCCTACGAAGCCCGCTCGCGCTTAGTCCAAGCCTACTTGGGTTTGGCCTCGGCAGCCCAAGATGATGAAGAAAAGCTAAGTTATCTTGACGAAATCCTTAAAATTGATGCCAACCAACCCGAAGCCAAAAAAATATATAAGGCAATATGGACAAAACGTGGTGAAGGCTACTTAGCCGACGGCCTAAGCACCGAAGCCTTAGCAGCCTTTACCAACGCCGGACTAAACAAAAAAGTGGCTGAGCTAAAGCAAGCCCTGTACGAAGCAGAAGGCAAACAACAACTGCAAGTCTTAGAAACTTTAAAGCAAGAAAAAAATTACACCGACGCTTTAGCCTTAATCAGCCAGCTAGAAACCAGCCACCCCACCCTATTTGACTGGCAACAAGAACAGCGCGTTATTGAACAATTGCTGGGATTAACAACGAATTATCGATTGGCGATAGATGCGTTGACTTTAGGGAATAATAAACAGGCGCAAGAGTTATTGCTTGCAGTAATGGGCGTTGACCCTGAGTTTGAAGAAGCGGCGTATTATTTATACTTAGCGGTTACGGGTAACGATTATTGCTTGTTAAATGAAAGCCTTCAAAAATTAGATGAGGAAAATAAGCTATTGAAAACTGAATTGGCAAATAGGGTCAATTTGTTTGAAAACGAAACAAGGGAATTGTTTGAAAAAAATGACGCATTGGCTAAAAAGCTTGCTGATACTGTTGGTTTAGCTAAAAAAGCGGAGGATAGGCTTAAAGTTGCTAATGCTGAATTAATTGAAAAATCAGCTAAGCTTAAAAGCTTTGATAAAGAGAACGACAAACTTGGCAATAAATTTATGGAGTCATTCAATCGGAATGAAGAGCTTTCACTAGAAAACCAAACACTTAAAAATACCTTGGCAAACACTGAAGATATTTTTCTTAGACAGGTTATGGGTTTAAAAAACCTCCTTAAAGTTTCAGAAGTTGAAAAAGACTATATTAATAGTTCGTTTGATGCTTACAAAAATAATCGGCTTATCGAGCTAGCAGAAGAAGAAAATCGAAAAGACGAGGCTGAGTACATAATTGATTTATTGACTCAAAAAAATACCAAATTGCAACTGATTGTAGATTCGAAAAAGTGGTCATTTTCCGGCTTATTTTTGGTGTTTATTTTTATGAATATGAATATGAGTGCTTTAATTGCTGATAAAGAAGAGATTAGATTTTTTGCATCTTTATTTTTATTACTATTAGTATTTATATTTCATCTATTTATTGCCAAGTCATTGAAAAACAGCGTTATTGTAAGATTAATGTTTTTTATTAACATTGTGATAATGCTACCTATATTATTCGGAGTTTCTGTGGCTATAATCAAATAAACTTATAAAATTCATTTCTATAAACAGGCAACAATATCCATGAACCCTTTCCTACACGGCAACCCCGTCACCACCCACAACTTTTTAGGCCGCCAAGACGAACTAAATCGGATTAAAGGCCGCGTTATCACAAGACAATCCACCGCTATCGTTTCAGAACCCCGCACGGGTAAAACCTCTGTCCTGCTTTATCTTTCAGCCCCTGAAAACCAAACGCAGCTTTATAATGATACCGCTGAACAGCTCTTGTTCTCTTATTTGGATGCCTTAACGTTTGGCGTTCAAATCAATCAAGCTGACTTTTGGATTTTAGTGTTGGCACCTTTATATACGCTGCACATTGAACCCAATCCTGAATCTAAACTCGCAAGCTTGTATCAAAAGTGCTTGGAGGGTGGTTTTAGCAATTCTATTTTAGGCGTGTTATTAGACCACTTACAGACACAAAACCTGCATGTAGTGCTGTTAGTAGATGAATTTGACGCGATGCTCAGTTACTCCAACTTGTGCGGTTCGGAATTTTTCGGCGGTTTACGTTCGTTGGCATCCCTAAAACCTGCATTCACTTTAGTGATTGCCTCACGGCAATCGGTGGATACCCTTAACAAAAACCTTCTAAATGCAGGTTCGCCGTATCTCAATATTTTTCATGAATATCATTTACTGCCATTTACTGATGACGAGGTTGAAATACTGTTAAACCGTGCTAATGGGCGTTTTAGCCCAGATGACAAATCGTTTATCAAACATGCGGCGGGCAACCATCCGTATCTGTTACAAGCCGTTGCCGCAGAGCTATGGGATTGTTACGAGGATGACAATACTACTAACCCTGACCAACGTCGGCATCGTGCCGGACAAGCATTGTATAATGTGGTGGCACGCACTCTGGGTAATACTTGGGCGGCGTGGTCGCCGCACCAGCGCATGGCATTGACACTAGTTGCCCTCCAACAATCACCGCAGTTACTGGGAAAGCGGCTGTTTAACCATAAGGCTTTATTAACAATCATGCCTGATTTAACGAAGGAACTAGAGTATTTAGAAACACACGGTTATATAAAAAATACCGCGACCACTAGCACGCCACAATGGCGTATTCTGCCAGCAGCTTTTCATTGGTGGCTAGCGGATGAGCTGTTGCGCACCGTGAGAAACGAGGCAGATTTTGCCCAATGGTTACGCGCACAAGAATTTGATGGTTTGCTAACTAAAAAAGAGCAGCAACTGCTAATGGGTGCGGGTAAATCATTACTGGATACTTTTAAAGGCGGGCTTCCTGATTTGATTAAATCATGGGTTACGAGTGATTAACTCTATATTTAAGTGCAACCCGACCTAACTAGCTTGGTTGGAGAACGGAATATTATTAATCGCTTAATTTATTAAAGCCGTAAACTAGGTTGCGCTCTCAATACTGGGAAAGTATTATAAAAACACAGCCTCAAAAGCTAACTTAATTTTATTGCACCCCACTTCTTATCACCAGGGTTAATTTCCCCCAACCAGCAATACAATGCGCTTGTCTATCCCATAGCGGGTTTAGCTGACTAGCTAAGCACCCTAGGCGCATCATCATTTCGAGCATCCACAAGTGCTGACTAGGTGTTGTTTTATCAGCACACCATCAACAGTAAGTGCTGATATTCCAGCACTTCATCATCACTAAATCAAATAAATCTCTATAAAATCAATGGCTTTTATTTTGGCATGTTGATTGCTTAATTCTATTTAAGCGACACCAACAGCCTATTGAGCCTCTGGGGGTACGCGGCAGCATTTTCATCCCCTTTATTTTATTTGCAGGTTTATCATGAAAAAACTCAGTATTTTAGCGGCGACTATTGCGTTGCTGGCGGGTTCACAAACAGCTCACGCGTTAACGCCGTGGACAGACGGCGCACCCGATTTAATAG
>JABFST010000158.1 GCA_013140465.1 Methylococcaceae bacterium | reverse complement strand
GTCAAATGTAAGGCCTGACCCCATTTTCTTCTCAAGTGGGTGAATATTTTGGCGTGAGTTACGCCACCGTGAGCCGGGCAGTGAAACAGGCTGAAAAGAGGGTGGATGATGTCAAATGTAAGGCCTGACCCCATTTTCTTGGAGTGGACACTATACACTTGCTCAAGTGGGTGAATATTTTGGCGTGAGTTACGCCACCGTGAGCCGGGCAGTGAAACAGGCTGAAAAGAGGGTGGATGATGTCAAATGTAAGGCCTGACCCCATTTTCGGACCCCATTTTCGTGACCCCATTTTCGGACCATGTCAAATGTAAGGCCTGACCCCATTTTCTTTTCGGACCATGTCAAATGTAAGGCCTGACCCCATTTTCTTTATGACCCCATTTTCTTTTTATGACCCCATTTTCTTTTCGTGACCCCATTTTCGTGTGACCCCATTTTCGTGACCCCATTTTTCATTCCTTTTTAGAGCGTTGGTGTTGCATTGGGCATGGCGGTTTGCAAATGTAAGGCCGCTGTTTTGTGGACATCCGTGAGGGTGTATACAGGTTTTTCGATATAAGTAGGGGTATCTTAGATGCCCCTTTTTTTTGTGCCGATTTTAGCGCTAGCACAGGCCAGCCTTGGCGGCTAGTCCATTTGGACTGCTTGGCCTAAATCGCTTGTACTTAGGCAGTTGCTAAGGTCTAATTGCTGACATGAATACTTCCCCTTTTATTTTGCTGATAGACGACCACGCCTTGTTCCGCACAGGGGTGCGCTTGGTGCTGAACACCAGTATGCCCAGCTTGCAGGTGCAGGAAGCCGAGTCGTTGGAACAGGCCATGCGTAACGTATCGGAGCCACCTGAGCTGATTGTGCTGGATGTGCAACTGGTGGGGTTAAACGGTATAGAGGGCATCGCCTTGCTTAAGCGCAAATGGCCTCTAGCCCCGGTGGTGATGCTGTCATCGCACGCTGACACCGACACTGTGACTATGGCATTGGCACGCGGGGCAGCGGCTTTTGTATCGAAGGCCGAGACGGCAGATAAGATTGTCAACGTCATAGGGCAGATTTTGCACGGACAAGCCGATGACCATCCTGCCAGGGTGTTGAAGAAATCGGCTGTGCCAAGTTTTGGCGCGGCACCCGCGAATTTAACGCCGCGCCAATGTGAGGTGCTTGACTTCGTATGCCAAGGTTTGTCAAACAAGGCGATAGCGCGGCGTTTGGCTTTATCTGAAAACACTGTGCGTGGGCATGTGCAGGCGATACTTGAATTTCTGCACGCGGGTAGCCGCTCCGAAGCCGCGTTTATTGCCCGCCGTTTAGGGCTAGTGGACTGAGTGTTGCCGCCGCTGCTAGAACCTGCGGATAGCCGCATTTTGGTCGAACAGATACGGTTGTTGCTGTCCAATATCTCGGTTAGGTTTATTGCCATCATTTTGGCGGTGTTGCTTTGGGTGTTGTCGCTTAACAGTGATGTGTCGGTGTTAAGGATATGGTGCGCGGTGGCGTTGCTGTCCAACTTAAATCTGTACCGCTATGCGCGCCGCCATCTGGCTTTGGATATCCCGTTTAAGGGTACGCGCCCGGTGATTGCGGCTTTGCTGTTGTTATACTTGTCCAGCGGCGTGATTTGGGGTTTGTTGCCTTGGCTTACCCTAGATACCGCCACGCCAGCGGGCAGCATTTTGGTGATTATGGTCACGGCGGTGTTGTCAGCCGGGGCTATTTCGGCGTTATCGTCTGTGCTGCCTGTGTATTTTGCCTTTGTCATTCCTGAACTGAGCTTTATGGCGGTAAAGCTGTGGCTGTTGGATGATCCTGCTTATCACGCCCTCGCGGTATTGTGCCTGTTGTATTTGTTCACGTTGCTGGGCTATGCGCGTACCGCTTCACGCACGATCCGCTCGTTTATCGAATTGCGTTTTGAAAATATGGAGTTGGTCGATCAACTGCGTGTGGAAAAAATTATTGTCGAAAAAGCCCACCACGCCGCCGAACAGGCCAATATTGCCAAGTCCAAGTTTCTTGCCGCCGCCAGCCACGATTTGCGCCAGCCGATACATGCGCAAGGCTTGTTTTTGGAAGTCTTGGCACGCGGTGAACTGCTTACCAGCCAACGCGAAGTCTTGGCCCATGCCCGCGCTGCCTCTGAAGCTTCAGCCGAAATGCTTAACACCTTGCTCGATTTTTCGCGTATTGATGCGGGCGTGGTCGAACCGCATTTGCAGCACTTTCCGTTACAAACCTTGTTCAATAAGCTGGAAATCGAACTGGCAAGCCAAGCCAATGCCAAGGGCTTGGTTTACCGCTCGCGCGAGACGGAAGCGGTGGTGCATTCTGATCCGGTGTTGGTGGAGTTGATTTTGCGCAATCTGGTGACGAATGCGATCCGCTATACCCACAGCGGCGGCGTGTTGGTCGTGTGCCGCTTACGCAAACAGGTGGCGATGGCTGAAGTTTGGGATACCGGCATCGGTATTGCCCCTGCCCAGCAACAGGCGGTGTTCCGTGAGTTTCACCAGTTGGGCAATCCTGAACGCGACCGCCGTAATGGCTTAGGCTTGGGGCTAGCCATTTCCGAAGGTTTGGCCCGGATCTTGGGCCATGATTTGTCGCTGCAATCGCGGCTGGCGCGAGGCACTGTGTTCCGTTTGGCTTTGCCGACGGTGGGTGCGGCAGACGTGATGGTGGGCAGTGCCGATTTTGCTGAGGGTGCGGCTAGCCGTGCAAGTCTGTTAGCGGTGCGCGTGTTGGTGATAGACGACGATAAGAGCGTGCGCACGGGCATGGTGCATTTGCTGCGTGATTGGGGCTGCGAATGTGATGCCGTGGAATCGATAGACGAGGCGCTGGTGTTGGTGCAGACGCGCCCGCCGCGTGTGGTCATCAGCGATTTCCGCTTGCGCGGGCAGCATACTGGCACCGAGGCCATCGTCGCACTGCGCGTGGTGCTGGGCCAGCAACTGCCCGCCTTGCTGATTACGGGCGACACCGCACCTATGCGTTTGCGGGAGGCGCAGGCCAGCGGCATACCGCTGTTGCACAAGCCAGTATCGCCCAGCCAGCTTTACCAAGGGCTGTTACAGGCTATTGAGACCAAATAGGCGTGTCTGCATAAGTTTTAAAAGACTTCTCCTCAGGGAAAGGCACACTACCCACAATTAAGCCATTACGGTTGGAGTGCAACGGCTACAGCCGTTGCTGTGCCAGCATCGAGTATAAATGCGTTAGGGATGTCGCCCTAAAAACCAGTGCGCAGCCCGGCATAAACCGCCGCGCCATTAAAGGTAAAGTCGTAAAGTTCAGGGGTACGCTGGTTGGTGATGTTTTCGCCGCGCACATACAGTTCCGTGGTCGGCAATAGTGCGTACTTGAGTACGATATTGATGCGGGGTGCGGGTTTTGCCTTCAGCGTATTGGCGGCATCAAACCAATAACCGCTATGGACGTTTAATTCTGCGCGTAAGCTGAGCACGGGCAAGATGCGCAGTTCATTCCAGAATACGCCTTGGTGTTCTGGGCGGTTCGCCACAAACAGTTGGTTTAACGGATTGATGGCCTGCATATAGCCATAACTTAAACCGCTAGTCCATCGGGTTGTCCAACGTTGCTGTGACTGCATTTGCGCACCCCAGACGTGTGCTTCCGGGATATTGCCCGCTTGCGATATGCCTGTTTTTGCATTGAGTTGCAGCGTGATCATTTGCCGATAAGTTTGGTAATAGCCGTTGATTTTGACCTCTGTCCCAGACGTAGGCTGCCAGCCCCAACCCACTTCACCGCCAGCACTATGTTCGCCGTGTAGCGCAGGATTGCCAAACACAGGATGTACCAGCTCACTCACGCCCGGCTGGCGATAGCCGCTGCCGCCATTCATCCATACGCGCATTTTTTTGGGCAATGCGCGGTTCATTCCTACCGAAAACACCGAGTGGTTGCCATAAGCGTCGCTAACATCAAAACGCCCGTCGCCATGCCATTGCCACGCACCCAGCACCAGTTCGCCGCGCAGATGAGGGCTGACCACTGTTTGTGATACGGGCCGCTGTACCGCCTGTTGCAGTTGGGTATTAACGCCCCACACCAATGCCGCCTGATCCTGTTTATCAGCACTTAAGGGCACGCGATGGGTGTTTTGCCAATCGAGCAAATACAGCTGGCTGGTGAGTGTGTAAGGTCTGATAAGCGTTGACAGCCCTTGTTGGCGGTCTTGGGTATAGCCAAATTGCAGCGCACTCTGCCAATATTTTGCCAGCGCGTACTGCCCCTGCAATTGCGCCACCCATGTCTCATCGGTAAACCGACCGCGTTTATCATCCACCCAGCCCACGGTGCGCCTAGGCAGCACCAAACCGGGGCCATCGGCGTCTTCATCGCTACGCACAAAATACAGCGAGGCATTTAGGCGGCCTTGGGCGAAAGCTTTAGACCAATTGCCAGAGGCATGGGTCATGCCAAAGTTGTCGCGCTCAAGGCCGTTTTGTGCTTGGCTGACGCCGCTCATAACATCACTACGCCCCACGACTGCCGAAAAGTCACCCGCACGCGTACTCAAACCGCTACCCGCAACAGCGCGCACGGTATCGTAACTGCCGCCTTCGATGCGCAAAAAACTGTCCTTAAACGGTAACTGCCGGGTTTGTAAATGGATGGCCCCGCCTAGCGTGCGGCTGCTGTGCCGTTCGCCGTCTAGGCCCGAGGTGACGGTGATGCTGTCTAAAGCATCCAGTGAATAATGGCTCAAGGAGTAAAACCCGGCAAAATTGGCAAACAGGGGGACGCCGTCCAAGGTGACTAAGCCTTGTCCGCCACTGGCCCCGCGTAAGCTGATGCCGGTCGCCATTTGCGCGCTGCCTTGGTTAAGCGTTAAGTCGGTTTGGTTTCTTAGCACGCCGTTCAGGTTAGGCATTTCGGTGGCCTGTAAGGCTTCGCGGTCCCATTGCTTGCCCATGCCCGGCGGGTCGGCTTCGGGGTCAGCGGGGTTGGCGTAAACCGTCATCGGGCTTAGCGCAAGTATCTTGTCGTCTGCGATTACACCCAGCGGCACGCACAGTAACAGCAGGGCGTAGGCCCGTTTGGTTTTGCCGCACCACGCGTATTGGCGGCGTTTAACTTTGGGGGCTGCTGGGTTCATAAGTTTTCCGGCAAGTAAGTTGGGCAACTGGGGGAGGGCGGTGAAGTGCAGGGTGCATGGAAAAGCACAGCCCAATACTTGCCGATTTTTTCTGTGGTGCTAGGCAATTTGTCCAGCCAAGCCCCTAAGGGCAAACCTTTTTTAGCCAACCAGTCCAAATGGACTATTTTCGGCTCCAAAACTTGGGCGCAGACTATACCCAACATTACACACCTGAGTGGTCAATAACATCAAGCAGTTATAAAGCTGTGATGTAACTTCTCATGAGTTGTAGGCAATAACGGCAGATCTGCCACTCATGAGAAGTTACGCTGTGATGTTTTATTGCGCCCAGACTGCGATGCGAGACTGTATCCACTATAACCCGCTTTATTAAGCGTGCCGGAGATTGCCATGAATTTTTTAAGAAAACCCTTAGCTGCCGCCATCTTGATGGTCGGCTTGGCACCATCGTCCGCCCACGCGGCAATGGCCCCTATTACGGCTGATGTCCACCTCGCCGCAAACAATGCGGGTGCGGCTACGGCTATCAGTATCCGTCCCGGACATAAAGCTTTGCTGAATTTTGACTTGTCAACACTGCCTGTCGGCATTAAGGCTAACGACATTGCCAAAGCGACGCTAGTGTTTTATGTAAAAACTTTGCAAATAGCGGGTAAGTTGCAAGCTAGCCCGATAACAACCCCTTGGCTAGAAAACACCGTTACCGTAAAAAACGCCCCCATGATAGCCGCGCCTATGGCGACGAGTGAGCCTGTGAGCCGTAGCAACAGCTATTTCACGTTTGATATTACGGGCTTGGTTTTGGACTGGGTTGCAAACCCCGGCAACAATTATGGCCTTGTGCTGGAAGCCTTTAGCCCTTTGGCCACGACGCTTACGATAGACAGCAAAGAAGCCATCCAAACTAGCCATCCTGCCTATATTGAAATTGTCCTGAAAGGCGCGGTCGGGGTAGGGGCGACAGGGCAGCCGGGTGTTAAGGGTGATACGGGCTTAACAGGTACGCCTGGAGCCAAAGGCGACACCGGGCCGCAAGGGCTGCAAGGCACACAAGGGCTTAAGGGTGATACAGGCTTAACAGGTGCTGCAGGGGCAACGGGCGCGAAAGGTGAAACGGGAACGCAAGGGTCGCAAGGTATACAGGGGCTAAAGGGTGAAACTGGGGCAACCGGAGCAACGGGGGCAACTGGCGCCAAAGGTGACACTGGCGACCAAGGGTTAAAAGGTGATGAGGGGGTTCAAGGACTGCAAGGCATTCAGGGGCTTAAGGGTGACACAGGCTTAACAGGGGCAACTGGAGCCAAAGGCGACACAGGCCCACAAGGGCTAACGGGTAGCACGGGTGTTCCAGGGCTGCCGGGTGTTAAGGGAGACACAGGCTTGACAGGGGCGGCCGGCGCAACCGGAGCCAAAGGCGACACAGGCCCACAAGGGCTAACGGGTAGCAC
>JABFST010000307.1 GCA_013140465.1 Methylococcaceae bacterium | reverse complement strand
TCTATACGGATATGCGCCCAGCCTGCATAAATTAACGCGGCTAAGACCATTGGCTTATGCCATTTTAACCATGCCATAATAACAAAATCCACTGACCGAAAGGGCTAACACCATGCGCAGTTACAAAACCCAAGCCGATGCCATCAGCACTTTGCCTTCGGGCATCCCGTTCATTATTGCCAATGAAGCCGCTGAACGCTTTAGTTATTATGGGATGCGTGCCATTCTGGTGGTGTATATGACGCAATACCTGCTCACCGCCTCAGGCCAAACCGCGCATTTGTCAGAACAAGATGCCCAAGGCTATTTTCATTTATTTGTGTCATCGGTTTATTTTATGCCGCTGCTGGGGGCTTTGCTTGCCGACGTGTGCTTAGGCAAGTATCGGACTATTATTGGCTTGTCGCTATTTTATTGCCTAGGCCATTTGGCGTTAGCCATAGACGACACCCGCACAGGCTTAATACTGGGCTTGGCGCTAGTGGCATTGGGTTCGGGCGGCATTAAGCCTTGTGTGTCAGCGCATGTGGGTGACCAGTTTGGCGACGCTAACCGCCATTTGCTGGCTAAGGTGTATAGTTGGTTTTACTTTGCGATTAATTTCGGCGCATTTGCATCCATGTTGGCTACGCCTTGGCTATTGGAACACCATGGCCCAGCGGCTGCTTTTGCCGTGCCGGGCTTGTTGATGCTGTTGGCAACCGGGGTGTTTTGGGGCGGGCGGTTTCGCTTTATCCACAAGCCACCCGCCGGGCGCATGGCGATGCGCATACTCTTCAACCGCGAAAGCTGGGCAGTGCTGGCAAAATTGGCGGGCATTTATGCGTTTATCACTATTTTTTGGGCGTTGTTTGACCAAACAGGCTCTTCTTGGATTATACAAGCGCAAAAAATGGATCGTTGGCTTTGGGGGATAGAACTGTTGCCGTCGCAAATCCAAGCCGCAAACCCGTTGCTGATTATGTTGCTGGTGCCGCTATTTTCCTATGGCGTTTATCCGTTGCTGGGCCGATTCTTTAAACTGACGGCCTTACGCAAAATCAGCATAGGCTTGTTTTTGGCGGTGCTGGCCTTTGCCTTGGCGGGCGGCATACAAAGGCAATTGGATGTGGGTGCGGCTCCGAATATAGGCTGGCAATTGTTGGCGTATGTTATTTTAACGTCTGCCGAAGTGATGGTGTCCATCACTTGTTTGGAATTTTCTTATACCCAAGCCCCTGTAGCGATGAAATCGATGGTGATGGCTTTGTATTTTTTGTCGGTCGCGGCGGGCAATTTAATCACCAGCGCCGTCAATTTTTTCATCCAAAACGATGACGGCACGCTAAAGCTGGTTGGGGCGGATTATTTCTGGTTTTTTACGGCACTGATGCTAGTAACGGCGGTCGTGTTTGTTTGGGCCAGCCGCCGTTATCAAGAAGATACTGCCGCCACCTCTTGACTTAACCTATAATAAACTAAGGCTTATAAGAGATCTGGCTAAGCCAAATGAGCCAGTTTACATCCGCACTACAGATTGGGGGAATCCATGCGTTTATCACTGCTTATTTTGGGCAGCTTTTTTTCGGCTTGTGCCACGGCTAACGTTTATAAATGCACCGACGCTGACGGCAAAACCGAATACCGTTCCACGGCTTGCGAAACAGGCTTGGACAACCAAGAACTCAATATTAAATCGGGGACTTCCCAGCGTGGGCAAGCAAAGTTTGCCCCGTTAAAGGCTAGGCCCAACCCCAGCTCCCTGAAAAACCTACAAGATGCCGACAAAGATAAAAAACGCTTAGCTAAGGCGGAATCAGAAAAAAAACAAGCCAAAATCAACCAAGCTGCCGTTATCCAAAGTGCCAAAAATCAGTTTTTAATCAAGAACAACCCCGAACAGTTTTCCGCTTATGCGATTCCGCCTTATGCCCCAGATAAGTTGCCGGATGTGGTCAAACCATTTAAAGAGCGTTTGGATGAAATCGAATTGTTGCGCAAACAGGCCGCCGAAAAAGCCTTGGCTAGCCAGCAATGCCAACGTGTCGAAGCCGTAGAGCTACACACCAAAAGCACCAAAACCGCCCTGACCTTTCTGATCAATTGCAGCAGCGGCAAGGCATTTTATTTTACCGAACAAGAGTTGACCCAATAAACGCATGACTAGCACCGCGAAAACGATCCTAATCACAGGCTGTTCAACAGGCATAGGCTACGAAACCGCCTTGGCCTTGCACCATCGGGGCCACCAAGTGATTGCCACCGCCCGCAAACCCGAAGACGTGGCGCGTTTGTCCCAAGCGGGCTTGACGGCGCTCCAGCTTGATTTGGCGGACAGCAACAGCATACGCACCGCCGTGGCGCAAGCCTTGGAACTGAGCCACGGACGTTGTGACGCGCTGTTTAATAACGGGGCGTTTGGGCAACCCGGGGCCGTCGAAGACTTAAGCCGCGAGGTGCTCAAAAACCAATTTGAAACCAATGTGTTCGGCACGCACGAACTAACCAACCTGCTGCTTCCGGTCATGCGCCGACAAGGCCACGGGCGCATCATTTACAACAGCTCCGTGTTAGGGCTGGTTGCGATGCGTTATCGCGGCGCCTATAACGCCAGCAAGTTTGCCCTAGAAGGCTTGGCGGATACCTTGCGCCTAGAGCTGCATGGCACTAACATCCATATTGCCCTGATTGAGCCGGGCCCTATTTTGAGCGAGTTCAGAAAAAATTCTTACCTATTGTTCCAACAACATATCGACCCCACCCACAGCCAGCACCAACCCGCTTATCAGGCTATGGAAGCGCGTTTGCAAAAAGAAGGCCCCGCCGTGGCCTTTACCTTGCCCGCGCAAGCCGTGGTGGATAAAGTCATCCATGCCTTAGAAGCCAAACGCCCTAAACTGCGTTATTACGTTACCTTTCCCACTTATTTGTTCGCCTTCCTTAAGCGCATTTTGCCCATTCCTTGGCTAGATGCCCTACTCAGACAAGTTTAGCCATGCACGCACTCGACGAAATCATCATTTTTTGCCCTTATTGCGGTGAAGCCCTAGATGTCTTGGTAGACACCTCGGCAGGTGCGCAACACTATTACGAAGATTGCGCCGTGTGTTGTGCGCCTATTTTGTTCATCGTTTCCGAAGATGAAAATGGCGAATATGTCGTGGATGTCAAACGGGATGATGACTAGGCAATAGCCCTTAATGCACCTCGCCATCGCAGATTAGCCTAGCAATAACCTAGTGCTTTACTCTGGATTTAAATAGGACTAAAATAGTCCTCAATCAATAGGAGCCATTATGTTACGGTTAAGCAAACTTACGGACTATGCCACGGTGATATTAAGCTTTATAGCCCGGGACACCACCCAAGTCCACGCCGCGATGGAAATCGCAGCGGCGACCGGGATAGCCTTGCCCACGGTCAGCAAAATCCTAAAACGCCTGGTCAATGCCAAAGTGCTAAGTTCCACGCGTGGGGCAAAAGGTGGCTATATGTTGGCAAGACTGCCGGAACACATCAGCATCGCCACCGTGATTAGCGCCTTGGAAGGGCCTATCGCGATTACCGAATGCAGCATTTCGCAACAAGGCTGCGACCAAGCCTTAGGCTGCGGAATCCGTGGTAATTGGAACTTAATCAACCAAACCATCCATAATGCCCTAGAGTCGGTCACCCTCGCCGACATGATACGCCCCATACCCGCACAGGATGCCCAATGGCAACAAGAAATCCTGATCCCCGTCGCCAGTTTATACCGATAGAGAGTTATTTATGTCTGCCAGTGCCCAAGAAATCAACAACCTAATTAACCAAGATTACAAACAAGGTTTTGTCACCGAACTGGAAACCGACACTTTTCCGCCCGGTTTGGACGAAGCGGTTATCCACAGGCTGTCCAAAGTCAAAAACGAACCCGAGTTTATGCTGGAATACCGCCTTAAAGCCTTCCGTCATTGGCAAACCATGACCCCGCCAGACTGGGCTTTTGTTAAGGTTGATCCTATCGATTACCAAGCCATCAGCTATTATTCCGCGCCCAAACGCAAAGAAGACGGCCCAAAAAGCTTGGATGACATCGACCCGCAAGTCTTGGAAGCCTACAAAAAACTGGGCATCCCTTTAGATGAGCAAGAACGCTTGGCGGGCATTGCCGTTGATGCGGTGTTTGACAGCGTCTCGGTGGCGACCACCTTTAAAGGCAAGCTCAAAGATGCCGGGGTGATTTTTTGCCCAATTTCCGAAGCCTTGCGCGATCACCCCGAACTCATTAAAGAATACTTGGGTTCTGTTGTGTCGCACACCGACAACTACTTCGCCGCCTTAAACGCCGCCGTGTTCACCGATGGCTCGTTTGTCTACATCCCCAAAGGCGTGCGCTGCCCGATGGAATTGTCCACTTATTTCCGTATTAACGCCGCCAACACCGGACAATTTGAACGTACCCTGATTATTGCCGACGAAGGCAGCCATGTGTCTTATCTGGAAGGCTGCACCGCACCCATGCGCGACGAAAACCAACTGCACGCCGCAGTGGTCGAACTCATCGCCTTAAAAGATGCCACGATCAAATATTCCACCGTACAAAACTGGTATCCTGGCGACAAAAACGGCCTAGGCGGCATCTACAATTTCGTCACCAAACGCGCCGATTGCCGTGGCGACAACGCCAAAGTGTCGTGGACACAAGTCGAAACCGGCTCCGCGATCACCTGGAAATACCCCAGTTGCGTACTGACGGGCGACAACGCCGTCGGCGAGTTTTATTCGGTGGCCCTAACCAATAATTACCAACAAGCCGACACCGGCACTAAAATGATCCACATCGGCAAAAACACCCGCAGCACCATCGTGTCCAAAGGCATTTCCGCAGGTAAAGCCCAAAACACCTATCGCGGTTTGGTAAAAGTGTTGAAATCTGCCGAAAATGCGCGTAACTATACCCAATGCGATTCCTTGTTAGTCGGCGACCAATGCGGTGCGCACACCTTCCCGTACATCGAAGTCAAACAACCTTCCGCACAAGTCGAACACGAAGCCACCACCTCAAAAATCAGCGAAGACCAGTTGTTTTTCTGCCAACAACGGGGACTTTCCGCCGAAGATGCCGTATCAATGATTGTGAATGGTTTTTGTAAGGAAGTGTTTAAGGAACTGCCGATGGAATTTGCAGTGGAAGCACAGGCGTTGTTGGGGCTGAGTTTGGAAGGGTCGGTGGGGTAGTTGTTGATAAAAAACATTGCTTAAGTTGGGTTTTTGTATAAAACTTACAAAATTCTAACTTATTATTTGTATTTTTACTGTTATGTTATTGCAATTTAGCGTCAACAATTTCCGTTCCATCAAAGATACGGTCACTTTTAACATGAACACCGCGACCAACAAAGAAAGCGACCATAGCTTTCAAGTGCGGAACACCCACTTGCTTAATAGCGCGGTGATTTATGGGGCTAATGCTAGCGGTAAAAGTAATGTCTTAAAAGCAATGGCCTTTATGCGGTTACTGGTTTTAAACAAACTAAAAATTACCCAATCGACCGATAAATTGCCGCACGAACCGTTTCGGCTAAGCACAGAAACGGAACAGGCTTCCAGCTATTTTGAAATGGTATTTTTTTTAGGCAATACTAAATATCGCTATGGCTTTGAAGCCGATAGCACAACGGTTTATGCGGAATGGTTATTTAGTGACGAAAGTGGCAAAGAAGCGCGGTTATTTGAGCGGGACAGCGAACAGAAATTAAATTACGTTAATAAGCAAAAATTTAAAGAGGGTGTTGGCTTAAAAGTACCCGATAATCAGCTTTTTATTTGGAAATGTGACCAAAATGATGGTGATATTTCAAAGAAGATTTTGCAATGGTTTGTTCGTTTTAATTTTATTGATGGCTTAGAAAGCGAAGACTACCTTAATTTTGCTATAACAAAAATGGCAGAAAGTGGCACTAAAGCTAAATTACTTAAATTAGTTAAAACCGCAGACTTAGGTATAGATGACATAGCTATTGGCCATAAAGATGTGACAAATGCGGCTACTCAGCAGTTTATGAATAACCCCGCTATTAACCAAAAACTGCTTCACGAGGTTAATAACGGTGCAAGCGGATGGATTGAATCATTGCAATCCCGTCACAAAAAATTTAATGCTGAAAATCAAGAAATAGACACGGTATTATTTGAATTAGATGAGGATGAATCACAAGGCACGCAAAAATTCTTCGCTCTTTCTGTGCCTATTTTAGATACCTTGGAAAATGGTGGCGTATTATTAATAGATGAGCTTGATGCAAGCCTTCATCCACTGCTAACAGAATGCTTTATCAAGCTGTTTAATAATAAAGACTTAAACAAGCATAATGCCCAGTTAATTTTTGCTACACACGATATTCATTTATTATCCGTAGCTGAGCTTTTTGAACGTGATCAAATTTGGTTTACTGAAAAAAATAAATACGGTAGCACTACCCTGTATTCATTACTTGAGTTTAGAAAAAACAATAAAGGTAAAGATGTCAGGGCTACCGATAATTTGGAAAAGCATTATTTACAAGGACGGTTTGGTGCAGTGCCATACATAGGTATGTTGTAATGGCAAGAAGACAAGGCGCAGAAAGTTTTGAGAGCAACAAAAAAGCGCGGAA
>JABFST010000067.1 GCA_013140465.1 Methylococcaceae bacterium | reverse complement strand
GTTTTCAAAACCTCGCAGGTCTTTATCCTGACGCTCATGAGAAGTTTTTATGGCTTTTAATCCGTAAGGTGTACGTCTGTATGAGTCGGCATAGACTGGGTTAGCGCAGACTCCCTCTCCCCGAGGGAGAGGGGGTGTTGTAGCTTCTGCAACAGTGGTAGACCTGCGAGGTTTTAAAAACCTCGCAGGTCTTTATCCCGCCGCTCATGAGACGTTTTTATGGCTTTTAATCCTTTAGCCTCAGCCGTCCTGCTCTAAGTGCTTGCTGAGTAGCCTTTGCCAATCAAATGACTCCCCTGGATCGGTTTTGCGTCCGGGGGCGATGTCGCTGTGTCGGGTAATGCGTTGCCAAGACAGTTGTGGGTAGGTGCTTAGCAAGCTTTCCAGCACGGATTGCAGTTGCTGGTATTGGGCATCGGTGTAGGGTGTGTGTTCTGTGCCTTCTAGCTCTATGCCGATGGCAAAGTCGTTGCACCGTTCCCTGCCTTTATAATTGGATTTGCCAGCGTGCCATGCGCGTTTGTGGAACGGCACATATTGCACTAAAGTCCCGTCACGTTTAATCAGCACATGCGCCGACACCCGCAAGGTGTGGATGTCCTGAAAATAAGGGTGGGCATTAGGATCTAGTTGGTTGTTGAACAGCTGGTCTATGTAGGCGTTGTCAAATTGTCCGGGCGGTAGGCTGATGCAATGGATGACGACTAAGGAAATGTCGTCGGGATCGGGGCGGTCATCGTAATTGGGGCTAGGCCGTTGGAGCGCGTCTGTCAAATAATGTTGTTGTATGGGCATAACTAAAAAACTAGGTAAAAGGCGAGCAAAGCCCGCTATCTGCGATAAAATGGCGGGTATTCGCCAAAAGCTGTTTTGACGGCTGTGGCTACTCACTTAAAGCGGGACTGAGGAGCCGTTGGCTGAGCGGAGTCGAAGCCGGCGGCGGGATTCGCTTCGACTCCGCTCAGCGAACGACACCCAAACTGTCCCAGCTTAAACGGGAAGCCACGGCTGTTATAGGGAACGCAGGAAGAAAAGCGACATTAAACGTCCTCTCCCTGAGGGAATTTAATGTAGATTTACCAGCTTCGGACTCTATATTGGCTATTTAACCTTAAGCATCCGCGCCCGTCCAGTTGGCGCACTTACAAGAGAACACTCAATCTATGGCAAACCTCGCCCACAAAGTTTTATCAACGCTAACTTTAACCTTACTATTGGCTGCGTGCAGCCAGCAGCCAGCACATTATGAATCGCCTGTTGCTGTTACGCCGCCCCACAACACGCCGCCGATCCGCTTTCCGGGTGAGCAGCCGATAACGCCGCGCACCGATTCTTACGAGCGCGTGCCTAGCTCGCATTATGATGCCCTGATGTTGACGGGCAGTTTTGCCAATTCACCCGCGTTAAGACGGTTTATCCAAAAAATGGTGCGCCAATATGGGTTTTCAGAAGCTTATTTAAATGGCTTGTTTTCTAGCGCCAAACGTTTGGATGGGGTGATACGTCTGGAAAGCCCTGCGCCATCGACAGGCCCTAGTAAACCACATTTGGGCAGTTGGACGCGTTACCGCAATAAATTTCTGACCGACGCGCACATCAGCAATGGCGTGGAATTTTGGCGCAATAATGCTGAATCGATTGCCCAAGCCAGCCGTACTTATGGCGTGGATGCGGAATATATTGTCGGGATTATTGGTGTAGAAACCTATTTTGGCAAAAATTTTGGCAAAACTTGTATTTTTGATGCGCTGACCACCTTGTCTTTTGCGACTGTCAGGCGTTCCAGTTATTTTATGTCGGAACTGGAGCATTTTTTATTGATGACCCGCGATGAAGCGTTTGACCCGCGCCAACCGCAAGGTTCGTGGGCAGGGGCGATGGGTTACGGACAGTTTATGCCCAGCAGTTTCCGCCGTTTGGCGGTGGATTTTAACAAAGACGGGCGGCGCGACCTGTGGCAGCCTACTGATGCCGTAGGCAGTGTGGCGCATTATTTTTCGCGTAGCGGCTGGCAATTGCACCGTCCGGTCGCGCAACCCGACCGCCCTGCCAACGACCCCGCAGTGATTGAACTAAGCACTTATCAGGGCAGCGAATATTGGCGCGTCTACCCTAATTTTAAAGTGATTAAAAAATACAATAACAGCAATAAGTATGCGATGGCGGTACACCAATTGGCACAGGCCATTAAGCAACGTTATCAGCGTGAGGCAGGTTTGGGCAATCGCTAATTTAGGTTGGTACGCGCGGTTTTATGGCAGTAAACGCTTACTGCCATTACCTTAAGGTGCGGAGTTATCTGTATTGGGTAAATCCACTATGCCTAGCTGTCAAGTCCCGTATGATTACCGACACGGCAACGTCTAAAGCCGTTGCACTCCAGCTCTATTTTCTTAACTGTGGGCAGTGGGTTTAGGTCGCCGCAGCCAGCGCACACTCTGGACAGGCGAGGGCTAAATTGACCAATGCTTGGTAATCCGTAATCTGTAAATGTTTATTGGCAACCTGCAAAAATCCGTCGCGTTCAAACTTGCTGAGTGCGCGGCTGACGGTTGCTGGGGCTAAGCCTAAGTAACTGGCAATTTCATTGCGCGACATGCTGAGGTGCAGCAGTTCTTTGGACAAACCCCGGCTATGCTGTCGGCAAGACAATTCTTGTAAGAACACGGCGACACGCTGGTCTGCGGTGTAGTTGTTCATCGCCAACATCAGGTTATGGCTGTTGGCAATTTCCTCGCATAAGCGCGAAATAATCTCTTCTTGCAATTGCGGCGCAGCCTCGCTAAGGGCGTTAAAAGCAGGGTAGGGGATCACGCACACGCATGAGTTCTCAAGAAAAGTGACCGATGACACTGCTTTCCGTTTGCTTAAGGAATCCAAACCCAACAAATCCCCAGCCAAATGAAAGCTGACGATTTGTGCAGCACCGGTTTCGGCAACCCGTTCGGTTTTGGCGGAACCTGATTTAATGATAATCAAATCGGTAAGTAAGTCTCCTGCATGATACAGGCAGTCCCCCTTGCTATAACTTTGGCTGCGGGTGATGATGGCTTCCAGTGCTTGGATTTCTGCCGCTGCCAGATTTTTTGGAAAACACAGTTTTTTTAAGCCACAGTCTTGGCATTTAATTACTTTGTTAGTCCACGGGTTTGCATAGGGTGGGTTGCTAGTCGTCATGCCGCTCCTAAGGGGAAAGCTGTTTATGATTGAAAAAATACCTGTGCGGATAGGAAACTGCATCAGGATAGGTAGGCATTGCTACAGATAGGACAGCGGGTAATAGCTGCTAAGTGTTGCTTATTATCTACTAATATTCTGTAGGCTAGAACCCCACAAAACTGATTGGCATCAGTATTTATAACTAAAACTGATAATTTTTACCAAAATCACAGCAGAAATTTTAATTTTGTACTATGGGGTGCAATTTGCGGGGCAAAAAAAAGACCTACACTGTGATAAAAACAGTGTAGGTCTTTGAATTTAGAGTGTTATCACCTTACGGCTAGGTTTATAGCAGCCGTAATGCTATGGTTAATGCTTATAACGCTTTTTGTTGGGTTTTGCTGTGGTACGCACCGCTTTTTTAGGTTTGCTGGTGATTTTTTTGTGCGTGGCTTTTACCGCCAGTTTGCCTTTAGTGGCCTGTTTGCCTTTGGCTTTGCCCACCACGCGGTGTTTGGATTTGCTTACTAGATGGCGTGGGCTGGCGGGACGGGTTTTGTTTACAGGTTTGGCACTGCGGATGATGCGGGGGCGGGCATGAACAGGCGCAGGGTCATTATCGTTAGCGCCAATGTGGGTCGGTGCCAGATTGCCGCAGCCGAGTTGGTAAGGCGGTGTGCCGGCCAGACCTGCCGTGAGGGTGTTGATGTTTTTGCCAGTACCCGCGTTATAAGGGTTGGCAAAACCCGCGTCCATCATTTTTATCATCAGCTGGTAGCGTTGTGGGCTGGTCATACCGCCCATAATAACACCGATCAGTCGTTTGCCATTTTGGCTGGCGGAGGACATGAGGTTATAGCCCGAGCCGCAAGTAAAACCTGTTTTCATGCCCTCCGCACCCGGATAGGTGGCGGTAAACTTATTAATGCCATGCAGTTCACGGCCTTTAAAGTTAAAGCTATGTGCACCAAAATAGGGGTAATAATTAGGAAAATTACGCTGGGTTTTCCAGGCCAGTATCGCGAGGTCGCGCGCAGTGGTGACTTGCCATTGGTGCGGCAAGCCCGTGGCATTCATAAAATGGCTGTCGTACATGCCCAAGGCGTGGGCTTTGGTGGTCATTTTTACGGCAAAACTTTCTTCGGTGCCGCCTAGGTGTTCAGCCAACACCACCGCCGCATCATTCGCCGAGCGCGTGATGACCGCCAAAATGGCTTCTTCTACCGTGAGCGTTTGTCCTGGCCTTAAGCCCAGTTTGCTGTTGGGTTGGCGCGAGGCGTGATAAGAAGTGGTCAGGGTATCGTAAATATGGATTTGCCCTGCTTTTAAGGCGTCAAAAGTCATGTACAAGGTCATGACTTTAGTGAGCGAGGCCGGATACCATGAATGTGTCGCATTGGTTTCATGCAATACACTACCGTTATCCGCATCGATCAAAATCGCGGCATGTTGTCCATAACTGGCAGCGGGCATCATGATTAACCAGACCGGCAGCAACATTAAGAGTATCGATTTCACAGTATTCATCTAAAAAAGGGGTTCTCAGGTCAGTTAAGGATAATAAAGCACGGCATCTAAGCTGATGGCTTGGATGGCTGGCATAGTTAAGATGGATTTTGGCTAGCGGGATAGTGGGTTTAGGCAAATCACAATGCTGTCTACAACGCTAGGCGGAAACAAGAGGGGTATAAAAACAGATTAGGGTTGCTGGAGAGGGCTACAGCGATGCCATAGCCCACGGGTGTGCGGTATTCTACCCAACCCTAAGCGTTGATAGAACGGTATTTTATAAATCGTCGGGTAATCTGGGCGTTACGCACCCTTAAGGGATAGTCCACCACGCAAAACACAAGAGCGAACTTTGGTAGCTTCTCATAAAGACCTGCGAGGTTTAGAAAACCTCGCAGGTCTGCCGCTATTGCCCACAACTAATAATAAGTGACGAACTTTGTTATTAACCCATTGATTTTAAAGTTTTGTGGGAGAGGCTAAAGCCTTTCCCACAGGGATACTGTTACTGTTTTGGGCTAACGCTAGCGCAACTTTATGCCTCGCGTGCAAGTGTAAGGCGGTGTACCCGCACATAGCCCCCAATAATTGCCAAATTCACCTTCTGCACTGGCTTTCCAGTTTTCAGAAAAAGCTTGGAAGGCAATGCCAGACCAGTGTTTTTGGGCTAGCTTCTTAAACGTGGATTGGATGACTAAAGTTTGGTTTTCAGGGCTGGCTATCCCACAATATTGTCCAGTTTTTATATTGATTTCAGATTTGCCGTTGGGGCCGTTGGGCCAACCAAATTCGGTCATGATGATCTCTTTTTTGGGATAAGCGCGGTGCAAGGTTTCTAAGCGTGCTATATGAAAGTCAGCGGCTTCGTCGGCAGGGATGCAAGCATATTTGCCGGAATACTTGTTTTCCCACCAAGGAAACACATTCGTCCCTATCCAATCCACTTGCTTGGCAAAACTGGATTCAGTGCAGCTAAGCGAACGGTTGCACCATTCCCACCAAGTGTCTATGGTCGTGATCGGCTGCTTTACGCCCGCTTTGCGCACGCTGTCAAAACAGCGGTTGATTTCGCCATCAAAGGCATAGCCGTGGCGGGTGCGCACTTCCGAGCCGCAACTAAGTTTAATAATGGTGTCGGGGTAAGCTTTGGCGACTTCAATGCCTTTGCTGATAGACTGCGAATTGACCGCCGGATCATTGTCCAACCAGATTATGGCGATGACCTTTAAGTTGCGTTCTTTGGCGACGCTAAAAACAGTGTCCAAACCGTTTAACACGCCGTAAGTCATAATGCAGCGGAAAGGCGTTTGCGCAATTAAAGTGTCCAGCAACTGGGCGATGAGCTTACGGTCAGGGTGGGCGCCATAGTTGGGGTTTAGCGTGCCAACATAAGGGCTAAACGCGGCGCATTGCAAGCTGTTGTTGGCGGGTAGGGCTTTAGGGTGTTTGCGTGCCAAGGCCATTGAGCCATAGCTTAACAACACCAAAGCCATTATTAGGCAGAATAAACGCTTCATATCAGTGTTCCCATAGGGCTAAGAGTGGAAAAGATACATCACTGTCAATCTATAGAGAACGCAGGAAGTAAAGCGACATTAAATCCCCTCACCCTACCCTCTCCCTAAGGGAGAGGGAATTTAATGTAGGTTTACCAGCTTCGGACTCTATATGATAGGCGATGTTGGAGGTGGATCAGGAGAATGTGGGGCAGGGTGTGGGACACTGCCGACAGTTAAGCAAGAAATTGGTTTGTGTAGGTGTGGAAAGGTGCTTAGCCTTCTCCGGCAGGATGACGAGGATAACGATGTCCTGACAATGCCCGTCGGAGAAAGTCCAGCACTTAGGCCAGCTGCTTATTTGCCCAACACGTCTTGACGTGTGCTTTCAGCAATAGCCGCCGCTTTGGCGATAAGGTCTTGGGGTACGTTAAGCTCTTTCATGGTGGCGCCAAAGTGCTCCATAATCA
>JABFST010000305.1 GCA_013140465.1 Methylococcaceae bacterium | reverse complement strand
CGGCATACGTCATGGCCTAACCCTTAAACACAATCGCAGGTTCTAAGCGGATGACCTTAATAATGCTGATTAAGGCGGCAAACAGGCAAATTACGCTGACCCCCGCGCCGCTAAACAACAGCAACTGCCACGGAAATTTAAACGCCAAAATCGTGTTGCGCATTGCCCAACCAAACAACGCCGTCAGCCCCACGCCCATGCCATAACCAATAATGCCCACTAACACCGCCTGTAAACAAATCATCCGCAGCAAAATCCAATTGCTAGTACCCATTGCTTTTAACACGCCAAATTGGCGCAAGTTTTCTAAGGTGAAATTGTAAAAAGTTTGCCCTGCTATCGCCGCGCCGACCAAAAACCCCAATAACACCGAAATGCCAAAATTAATCGGGATGCCTGTGTTGTGCATATAGTATTCGTATGTCAGGGTTTTAAAATCGCTTTGGGTATAGGCCGCCAGCCCGGTGCTGGCTGTGATGCGGCGGGTGAGGGCGGCTAAGTCTTGTCCGGGTTTGGCTTTAACCAACACAAACGACAACAACTTGCGTTCCCTAGGCGCATAACTTTTGGCGCGGGTGTAAGTGGTGTACACCACGGGTTGCGATTGGAAGGTGCGGGTGACTTTAGCAATGCCGACCACTATCGCGCGGCGGTCGTTGAGTTCCAAACTGTCGCCAATGTGCAGCGGTGTCGGTTTGCCGCCCTTAATTGCCGAGGGTTTGCCTAGTTTGTCGGTGGCGCCGTCTATATCGACTATCACACTGTCACTGCGGCGCAAATCACTCAGGCTGCCTTGCAACATCACGGGCGGGCCGCCAATTAAGGTGGCATCGTCCAAACCCACGACATTGCAGGATTGAAACGTGCCATCGGTCAGCCGGGCTTTTAATAGCCCCTTATACAACGGCATCGCCCATTGCACGCCAGAAATGCCGCGCACCCGATACAATTCGGTGTCTTGCAACGGCTTAATGTCATCCACAAACTGCACTTTTGCATCCATTACCCAAATATCAGGCAAGCCTACATCGCTGATAAAGCTGTACGTCCGCGCCATCAGGCCGACAAAAATCGCCGGTTGTTGGGTCATAATCAACGAGGCGAAGGTCAGCCCCATAATAATGCCGATATATTTGCCGGTATCGCCCATCAACATTTTTAACGCGACGTGGTTCATGGCTTGCTGTCCGGTTCTAGTGCCTGTAAGCGTTTTCTGATGATGTCCTGTTCGGGGATGTGCAAGTCGATGGCGGTGTTTAAGGCCGTGGTCAGTAATTGGCGGATTTCGGTGGCGTGTTGTTGGGGGTTTAGGGTTTGTAATAGTTGGGCTAGGTTGGTTTGACCAATTAATAGGCTATGTTGATCGCCTAGAGCTTCATAAACAGGCAGTTGCTCTTCACGGCGTATGCGCAACGCCTCACCCCATTCGCCACGCGCTTGCAACACTTCGGCAATTTTTCCCATCGTAAAAGCTATGCCGCGTTTATCGCCCAAGGCTACACGAACAGGCAATACTTCTTCACGGCGTATGCGCAACGCCTCATCCCATTCACCCCGCGCTTGTAACACATCGGCGATTTTTCCCATTGTGATGGCTATGCTGCGTTTATCGCCCAAGGCTTTATAAATAGGCAGTTCCTCTGCACGGCGTATGCGCAACGCCTCATCCCATTTACCACGATCTTGTAAGATGTCAGCCACAATACCTTGGAAAACAGCTACGTCCTTAGTTGCGCCTATAGCTTTCATAGATGGGATACAGCGTTCGGTTAATATTAGTAAAGCCTGATCTAGTTCACCACGATAAATCAAAATATCTGCAATTTTACGTTCAGATACCGCTATGCTGCGTTTATCGCCCAACGCTTCATAAACAGGCAGTTCCTCTTCACGGCGTATGCGCAACGCCTCATCCCATGCACCCCGCGCTTGTAACACATCGGCGATTTTTCCCATCGTGACGGCTATGTTGCGCTTGTCGCCCAAGGCTACATAAATAGGCAGTTCCTCTTCATGGCGTATACGCAACGCCTCATCCCATTCACCCCGTGCTTGTAACACATCCGCCCAATCGCCATAGCTGACAGCGGTGGCGCGTTTGTCGTTGTGGGCTTTATTGATGTTTACGCTTTGTAGCGTACAAGCTAAGGCGGCATCCAAATCGCCCATACGGCGTAGGATGCGCGCTTGTTCTTGCCATAACAGTGCATCGGCTAGACTGTAAGCGGTTCGGCTGGCCAGATAGGTTTGGATTTCAGTTAGGCGCTGGTGTTTGTCGGCGAGTGTGCTGTTGTCTTCGTCGATGACTTGGCGGTAAACCAGAGGCGTAGGTGTGGCCTCTATAGCTTGGCAAAAATTGACCAGAGCTTTGCGCCAAGCCCATAAATCGGCGGCTTCGTGGGCAAAATGGCTGACTTGGGCAACCGATAGCCAAATCACCAAGCCTCTGTCCACATGCTGTGCCAGCCATTCGCGGCGTTGGTTTAGCCTATGCAGCAGCGAATAGTCTTTACTGTCATCAAACCAGCATTGGGTGTCGATGATGTGGATCACGCTGGCAGTGGCGGCGGTGGCTTTTAGCGTCGCGACTATGTCCTCGCTATGGGCGGCGGAGACGATGGCTTGGTCGGGGTAATGGCTCGCCAATTCCTTAATGATGGTGTTGCGGTATTCGCCTAGGGTGTATTCGGCGAGGATCAGGCAAAAGCGTTTGCCATCCTCCATTAAATACAGGAGCCGCAGCAGGGTGCCGGAATGTTGGCTGTCGATTTGTTGTGTCCAGTCCATTAGGCGGTTAAGGCTAGTTGGTAAGCGGGCAAGGTACGCACGACCGGATGGCTTTGCCACCAATACGAGTTGTATTCCAGTAACACCAAGTTGTACAGCAAATGGCAGGATTGCTGGCTGACTGGGACGTGGCTTTTGTCGGCGCGGTCAATTTCTACCAGCAAAGCGTAATCGTTTTGTTGGATGACGCGTTGGTATTCGGTTGCCAAGAACTTGATGGCGGTGTTGGCGATGTCGGTGTCTATGAGTTTTCGGCCTAAGGTTTCGGCTAAGCAAAAATCCATCAGCCGCATCAGGTCGCGGATATGCCCGCCCGAGGCTTTAATTAACTGGTCTAAGGCGGTGGTGTCGGCAAACAAGCGTGGGTCGGTGCGTTTGTGAATCAGCTCGGTGAGTTTGGCGATTGGGATAGGGTGATAGTCGGTCGCACCCTTTTCGGCAATTTTTACCATCGGTAACCGAAAAACGCTAAAGTCTTGCCCGATGCGGTTGTTTTCGGTCAGTATTTCAATCGGTGTGCAGTAGATAAAATGGCTGGTGATTTGTTTAAGTTGATGGATGTCGCGCACGAAAAAGTTGTTGGCATCGTTATTGGATAAACGGTCGGTGCCGTCAATGATAAACAGGATTTTGTTGCCATGCCCCGCGAGCTTAAGTTGTTCTTCGACATGGCGGATCAGTAAATTGAACGCGCTGGCAAATTCGCTAAAACTGTTGCGGACGAGGGTGCGGATTTCTTCTTTATGGGTAGAGCCAACGCTGATGGCGGTGGTTAAGCTGGCAAACAAATTGCCTAAAAAAGGTAAGCCAGTGCTGGCTTTGCCGCCGGTTTCGAGCTTGCCGACCAACTGCCGTTCGCTGAGTTGGGTGTTGACGCGTTGGCTAAACCATTGCTCTAGCTTAGACAAATAAGCCGCTTCTAAGGGAATGGCATCATCTTGCAGTTGTTGGATAAGGACTTTGGCTTGGGCAAGCAAGATGTCGCTGTAATTGAGGTTGTTGATGTCCAATTCAGTTAAGGCATCAACCAGCACGACATAGTATAAATTGGGCTGGTGCAGAAATTTTGCCAAACGCCGGAGTTCGGTGCTTTTGCCACAGCCGCGATGCCCGCCGAAAACGATGTATTGGTAGGGGTTTTCTTCATCCAAGGTTTGGCTGATGGCATCTACGCCCAATTCAAACAATAGCTTGTCTTGGCTAAAGTTGCCCCGCGCTTCGTTGAGATCAACCAATAAGGCGGTGTCTTCGGGGTTGTCGGGGTCTAAGGGCGAGTCGTAGCGCAGTTTTCGTTTGGCGGCGCGGGTAAGCGCTAACAGTTCAGTCGGGCTAAGTGCGGACATAAGGCAGTGCTCTTAAGGGGTAATAGTGTGATTATACCTTGAATGTGGGCGTTCAATCAGCCTGTTGGTAAATCGGCAAGGCGGCTATGCGTTGGTCAATTTGTTTGGACAAGGCGAGGTAGGCGGGGCTGTTGACCGACTCGTAGCGTTGTTTAAATTGGTTGGCATCCATGTGTTCGGGTAAATCCCTAGGGTCGGGCATAAAGTCGCTGTAGTCTTTGATTTGCGACAGGGCTTTTTGCAGTTTGCGTGCGCTTTCGGGCGAGGCGATGGCGGTTTCGCCTAAACGCGTGCCAGCCTTGTCGGCGGCTAAATCAACAAAGCTAAAGCCGCTGCCGCCTTGGGCATCGTTGAGTTCTTTTTCTTCGCCGACAGCTTCGGCAATTTG
This sequence comes from Methylococcaceae bacterium, assembly GCA_013140465.1. GTDB lineage: Bacteria > Pseudomonadota > Gammaproteobacteria > Methylococcales > Methylomonadaceae > Methylobacter_C. Next base: position 2,130 of record JABFST010000305.1, on the reverse strand, counting down.
CCCGTTGACGGAGGCGGTAATCGCGGCGGAGGCGATAAAGTGCTGTGCCAAATCGATGCGTTTGTATAAAAACGCCGCATAGCGTTTGCTGGGTTTGGGTGTGGCGGCGGACATAAACGCGCGGGTGCTGCGGTTGTTGACATAGCTGTTGACGGTCATGATGACTTTTTTGTTTTCGGCAATCGCAGTCGCGGCGGTGGATTGTTGGTAGGCGAGGGCGAATAATGGCTTGAGCAGGTCGGCTAAGGATAAGCGCCACGCGGGGTCGTGTTCGGCTAGCAAGCGTTCTAGGGCTTGTTGGTAGATGCTGACCGTGGTGGGCGCGTCGGGTTGGGTTAAAAACTCACGCGCTTGAATCAAGGTGTCAAGATTGGAATAGTAGGTGATGATGATTTTTTGCGGTTCGATGTGGATGGCTTTTATCGGTTGGGATTCTAGGATGAAATAATCGCGCAACGAGGTGTGGTGGATTAACGCGCCAATCACAAAACTGGCAAATTTGGCGGGCAATAACAGTTTGCCAGCCTTGAATTTGGTCAGGCTGAGCAGTTCGTCGGGGTTTTCTTTGCCTAGGCGAAAGCTGATGTTGAGGTATTGGCCTAGGCTGTTGCGGGGCAGGGTCATCGTGACGTTAAAGCGCAGGACTTGGTTTTTAATTTCTATGCGTGCGGCACTTTTGCTGTAGCGGTTTAGCAAATAATTGCTGGCGAGGTTAAGGTCGGCTTGGCTGAGTTCTAGCGTGCCTAGGGCATCGGGTTTGGTTTTTGAGCCTTCGTGTAAGATTTGTTTGGCACGGCGGATGTCGTTGTGGGTTAAGGTCCAGCCCATTGCCACATCGGGGGTGTTGCTGATGCCAAACAACAGCAACAACAGGCATAAGGCCGCGACTGCGCTCAGGCAAATGAGGGCGGCTGTTATCAGGGGCTTCATAGGCGGGTGTTAAGCAAATTCCAGTTGGAAACCTGCGGCCTTAAGGTAATCGGCTTCTTGTTTTAAGTCGGCATGGGTGAGTGGTGAGGCCGCCAGCCATGCGGGCGGAAATTGCAAATAGATATTGGGTTTGTTGAGGCTGATGTTAAAAGGCGGCAGGGTTTGTTCGTGGCGGTTGCGGTGCAGCAATACTGCCAAGCGCAACAACAGGCTAAGGTACAGGGCGCGGGTGTTCCACGGGGCGGGCAAGTCTTGGAAATGGCTTTTGGAAAATTTGCGCCGATGCGAGCGGATGATGGCGGCAAGGATAAGTTGGTCTTGGTTGGAAAAGCCCGCCAAATCGCCGTTTTCAATGATATAGGCACTGTGTTTGTGGTATTGGCTATGGGCGATGTCGATGCCTATTTCATGCAAATCGGCGGCCCAGGCCAAAAATTGGCGGCTGTTTTCATCGCTGGCCCAGCTACAGTGGCCTTCTAGCTGTTGGAGCATGGCGAGCAAGGTTTGTTTGATGCGGGCGGCGTGGGTTTGGTCGGTGCGAAAGCGTTGCGCGGCGGATTGCACGGTGCTGGCACGCATGTCGTGGTCGTAGATACGCCCGAGTAAGTCTTGGATTAAGCCTTCGCGTAACGCGCCGTCGGCAACTGTCATTTGGGTGATGCCCAAGCTTTTAAACGTGGCATGGACGATCGCGACACCGCCGACAAATACGGGCAAGCGGTCGTCTTCTAATTCGGGCAGATGCAGTTCGCTAATGTGGCTGCATTGGTTGATGTGTGCAACCAGTTTGCCTAGGCCGAGTTCGGTGATGCCGTTATTGCTCCAGTTTTTGGCCTGTAACACGCGGGCGATAGAGCGTAAGCTGCCGGACGCGCCAATGGCTTCATCCCAGTTTTGGCGATGGAATTTGCGCTGGAACGGCTCTAGTTTTTGTTCGGCAAACAAGGTGGCTTGGTTAAAGGCGTGGCGCGACAACTGCCCGTTTTTAAAAAAAGTGTTGCTGACCGATACGCAGCCCATGTGCAGGCTTTCTTTTTCTTTGGGCGTGGTGCCGGTGCCGATGATGTATTCGGTACTGCCGCCGCCGATGTCCATGACCAAGCGCAAGTTGGCGTTGCTGCTAAGGCTGTACGATACGCCCAAGTAAATCAACCGGGCTTCTTCTATGCCGGAAATGATATGGATAGGATGGTTGAGGGC
>JABFST010000130.1 GCA_013140465.1 Methylococcaceae bacterium | reverse complement strand
AGCCCCGCTCAGGACAATAACTAATGCGCTGTCACTGCCGATCCCTGTCATTTTTTCTAGCGATACGTCACTAATGGCTATTCTCGCGGCATCCCAGCTCATTAAAACTTATAATAAGCGCAACGTGGTTGACGGTGTATCATTACATGTCAGCACCCACGAGGTTGTGGGGCTATTAGGGCCTAACGGCGCGGGTAAGACCACCAGTTTTTATATGATGGTCGGCTTGATTAAGGCCGACGGCGGCAACATCACGCTGGATGGCAAGGACATTACCCATTATCCTATGCACGAACGGGCTGCGCACGGTATCGGTTATTTGCCGCAGGAACCGTCGGTGTTTAGGAAGTTGAGTGTCGCCGACAATTTGCGTGCAGTATTGCAACTGCGCAACGATTTAAGCCCCGGCCAAGCCGAACTGGTGATAGAAGAATTATTGCAGGAGTTCCATATCGAACACCTGCGCCGCCAAATCGCCCTAAGCCTGTCAGGCGGCGAACGGCGGCGGGTTGAAATTGCTAGGGCATTAGCCAGCAACCCGCACTTTATTTTGTTGGATGAGCCTTTTGCGGGCGTGGACCCCATTTCCGTAGAAGACATCAAAAAAATTATAGAACATTTAAAAGACCGTGGTATTGGTGTGCTGATTACCGAACATAATGTGCGCGAAACCTTAGGCATTTGCGACCGTGCGTATATACTGAACGACGGAAAAGTCATTGCCGAAGGCGGCGCGGCGGCAATAGTCGCCAACGAAGAAGTGCGCAAAGTTTATTTAGGCAACAACTTTAGCTTGTAACCCCGCAGGGTATTTTTAAAAAAGATGAACGTGTTCCATTGCGACGGTTGTTATCCGCCGTGTGAACACAAGGGCTTACTCCTACTAGAATCATGAAAGAATGAAACAATCTTTACATCTACGGCTAGGCCAACAATTAACCATGACCCCGCAGTTGCAGCAGGCCATCAAGCTGTTGCAAATGTCAACTTTGGATTTACAACAAGAAATCCAACAGGCCCTTGAATCCAACATCATGCTCGAAGTCAGCGACGATGACGGCGTGCGCGATTTAGGCGGCTTGGTTTCAGAAAAAAAGACCGAAAACCTAGACGCGATCACAAGTGAAGGTTCGCAAACCAACATGCCTGACGAGCTGCCCATCGACTCGTCATGGGAAGATGTCTATGAAAGCGCATTGGCGCCAGGCACTAACGGCGTTGAAACCGTCGAGTTTGAGTCGCAGCGCAGCAACGCCTCCACTTTGCTGGAACACCTGCTGTGGCAGTTGGAATTGACCCCGTTTTCTGAGCGCGACCACGCCATTGCAATGGCGGTCATTGATTCGGTCAATGAAGACGGTTATTTGCGCAGCACGCCCGAAGACATCCATCAAGGCTTGCAAAACCAGTTTGAAGACCTCGATTTTGACGAGGTGATTGCCGTGCTGCACCGTGTGCAACAGTTTGATCCGGCTGGCGTGGCGGCGATTGATCTGGCAGATTGCCTAAAACTGCAATTGCTGCAATTGCCAGAAAGCACACCTTTCCGTAAAGAAGCCTTGCTGGTGGTCACCAAACATTTAAAGTTATTGGCTACCCAAGAACAAACCAAACTGCTCCGCAAACTCGAAGTCACCGAGCGTCAATTGGACGAAATTGTGACGCTCATCAGAACCCTCGACCCCAAGCCCGGGGCCAAAATCCAAGATTCAGATTCTGAATATGTCATACCCGACGTTTACGTCACCAAGCAAAACGAACAATGGCAAGTCAACCTAAACCCTGACATAGCCCCCAAATTGCGTATCAACCCGTTTTATTCGGCATTGATTAAACGGGCGGATAACAGCAAAGACAATGTCTGCATGAAAGACCACCTGCAAGAAGCCAAATGGTTCATCAAAAACCTGCACAGCCGTAACGACACGCTGTTACGCGTGGCGCGTTCGATTGTAAAAAAACAAATCGGTTTTCTTGAGCATGGCTCTATAGCCATGAAGCCGATGGTTTTGCGGGACATTGCCGAAGAACTGGAGTTGCACGAATCAACCATCTCCAGAGTGACCACCCAAAAATATATGCACACGCCCAACGGCATAATTGAATTTAAATATTTTTTTTCCAGTCATGTTTCAACGGATGACGGTGGCGAATGCTCATCGACCGCCATTAGGGCGTTTATTAAAGAATTAATCGACAATGAGAACCAAGCAAGACCCTTAAGTGACAGCAAAATTGCCGATTTTTTACAAGCAAAGGGCATCAATGTTGCCAGAAGGACCATCGCCAAATACCGCGAAGCCATGCTGATTTCATCATCCAGCCAGCGTAAGCGCATTTTGTAGCCAGTGGCGGCAGAAAGTACCCACCCATTTAATTTATAAGGAGTTTTACCATGCAAGTAATCGTAACAGGCCACCATCTTGAAGTCACTGATGCTTTAAAAGCATACATTGATGCAAAATTTGAAAAATTAGCCCGTCATTTTGACAATGTTACTGATGTACACGTTATCCTCAGCGTAGAAAAATTAGTCCAAAAGGCCGAAGCCACCCTACAACTCAGTGGCGCAAAATTATTCGCCGAAGACCATCAGGAAGATATGTATGTCGCCATTGACGCGATGGTAGACAAATTGGACCGTCAAATCACCAAACACAAAGAAAAAACTAGCAGCCACAGATAGCGCAGCTTAAAGGTACAAGGTGCAATGTTAAGCAGCACCTTGTACCCCGCGCCCTGATACTTTGCCACCCCTATGAAACTATTAATTGTCAGTGCCCTTTCCGGTTCAGGTAAAAGTATCGCCCTCGATACATTAGAAGATTGTGGTTATTATTGTATCGACAACCTTCCTGTCACCTTGCTTGAAGACTTTATCAACCACGTTATGTTGGCCGATAAAAAAACCTATGCCAAAACGGCAATAGGCATCGATGCCAGAAACCAATGCGAAACGCTGGCAAATTTTTCGGACAGCCTCACGCTGATCCGCAGCAAAGGCATAGATTGCGAAATTATTTTTATGCAGGCCGAAGAAGCGACTTTGCTTAAGCGTTATAGCGAAACCCGCCGCCGCCACCCGCTAACGGATTTTAATATTCCGTTAAAAGAAGCCTTAAAAATAGAAAAGCAGCTGCTTACGCCGATAGCCAAACACGCTAATGTCGTCATCGACACCAGCCGCACCCACTACCACCAATTGCGCGAACTCATCAGGGATCAAATTGGCGAACGTGATTTCCGCCACATATCCATCCAGTTCCAGTCTTTTGGCTTTAAGCATGGTGTGCCTTTAGACGCCGATTTTGTGTTTGATGCGCGTAGCCTGCCCAATCCGTATTGGGTGCCTGAATTGCGTCCGCTAACGGGCAAAGACCAGCCTGTAGTCGATTTTCTTAAAGACCAGCCCTTGGTCAACGAATTTTTCCAAGATGTCAGCGACTTTCTCGAACGTTGGATCCCGCGTTTTGAAGCCGAAGGCCGCAGCTACCTGACCATCGCCGTCGGTTGCACGGGCGGGCAGCACCGCTCGGTGTATTTGGTTGATGCCTTAATCAAGCAATTCAAAAGCCCCTTTGTCAACATCATCGTCCGGCATAGGGAACTGCATTAACCCAGTTTTGTACTGGGTTAAGCCACAGTAAACGGCAAACACCGCCCTTTTTAAAGGCTAGGGCCGTATAAACGCATTGTTATTCTAAAATCAAGTAATTAGTCATCTTGTATCACTCTCGGCACAGGTATACCCTATATTGGCAGGGCTAGCCTTAGTCCCCGCTTTTGTAATATCTGGTGTGGCTACAGCATTGCTGGTAGCCATCGTAAATTCACCGCCTCAGGAGTACGTTATGTTGACTGTCCGCGCCCTAGCCTTACTTTTTACGTTATTTTTACCGTTAGCCAGTTTTGGGTCTGACCATGCCGATCCCTTTTCCATAGAACCCGAAGAGCAAGCCGCCAATTTAACAGGCTTGTTTTTCTTTCCCCAAGGCGATCAAATGATTGCCATCCTTGATGTGCGGCGTTCACTAACCGCTGCGCCGCCTTACATATTGGAACCCTATGAGTTCAGTATCAATATGGACGGACACACCAAAGTCACGTTCGACAACTCCGAAGACAAAGCCCGCTACGGTGGCACCATTACCAACCCTGAAGGCATTTTCCCTGACATTAGCATTAAAATTCGCCTAAATAATGATGTGACCGTCCGCGAAAAAACCTTTAAGGGCCTGAAGAACCCAGAAAATATAAAGGTTTACACGGGTGTGCGTGATGATCCGTTTATATTTCCGCGCTTTTTTAATGTCAACGTCATTACCATGGTGCTGAGTATCCCCAAATCATCTTTCTCCGAAACACAACAGAATTTATTGCTTTGGGCCACTTCCGAAAGTATTGAAGACGGCAAACAATTCGACCATGTGGGCCGTTCCAACCGTACCCAGTTAGGGCGTTTTGAAATCTTGAACACCATACCGCCTAGCGAACATGTGGCGGCAATAAAAAAACAAGCCGAGTCCATCAAAAAAGTCCAAGACTTTTTACAAGCTTGCCTACCGCCTTTAGCCAACCTCAACCAACTGAGCGGACTGCTAGTTAGGCATTATGACTATGTGCCAGATGTCATGGTGTACACTAACCAATACGAGCCAGGCTTTCCTAACGGTCGCCGCTTGACCGATGACGTGGCCTTATTGACTTGTAACCAAGGCGACTGCCCCTTGCAAGAAAACGCCTTTATCGATACTAAACAATGGCCTCGGGCGACAGTCAACGACAAACCTTTGCTGCCTGAGTTTCCGTTTTTGGCAGAGCCTTGGCCCGCAAGACCACAAGCCCCAACGCCTTCATGCTGGCCTTATATCATGCAGTATATTGTTGTCCCAGGCTTGATTTTGCTGGCTTTAATCATTGGTCTGGTCATCTGGTGGCGGCGTAAATGTGGCTGCCACCATCACCATGCGCATGACGAAGCCTAAGCGTTAGCCCCAAAAGCCCACGCCGTCTATGAAGGCGGCGTGGGCTTTTTTATGGCTGCTGGTTTGCCCATGCTTTTTGCAAGTGTTGCAACTGCACCGACTCGAGCTTGGTTTTAGCCAAAAATGCCAACACAGGCTGTGCGGCAGCGGTGTTATGTGCTGCCAGTGCCGCTTCCAGCACAATACGCGCATCCTTAGGTTCGCGTTGTGCCGCCCAATTGGCGACCGCTAACGGCACGGCTTGTTCGGGGTGGTGTAACAACTCAAGGGTAAAACGGGCCTCATCACCCTGATGCACGCCTTCACCGCGCATACGACTGGCAGTAAAGCGTGCGGACAGTTCGGCGACCACATCCGCCAGTTGCGCGTCGCCTAATTGCTGCTTAGCCAAGGCCAAGCGCAATAACAGGCCATCAACCCGCCGCCTTTCCGCCAGCAAAGCCACCACTTCCGCCGGGCGGTGTTGGTCCAGCAAAAAATCACTATAAGCCGCCAACAAATACACATCAGGGGTTTGTACCTGAAGGGCTTGCTGAAAATAGTGTTCAGCCTCGTTGGCTTTACCCAACCGTGACGCCATGTCCGCCAACACCATCAACGCCCAAAGCTGCTGTTCAGGCACAACTTGTTGCGCGTCGGCTAACGCACTTTGCAAAAAGCGGTAACTGTTTTCGCCTTGTCCGGTCAGGCTGCCCACACTTGCCAAACAAGTGCTGGCGGATAACGGCGTATCTAAAGACACCAACGGTAAACAACTGCGCTGAGCCTCGTCATAACGTGCGCGTACCAGAAAAATCACGGCTTGGATGCGCCATGCCCCCACGTTTTTAGGCTCACGGCGCAACAAGGCATCTAAGCTCTGCAAAGCACTGTCAAAATCATGCCGTTGTTGCAAGATCAGCGCCCGCAACAACAATACCTCTGACGGGGCCTGTGGCTTATCCCACCACGGCTGCAACACGCCTTGCGCATAGCCATAAAATCGCGGATCGCCCTCAGCCTTGCCCAAGGCGATATACCGCTGCGCCAAGCGCACCGCCAGTTCCAGCTGTTGGGGTTGGGCATTGAGCGCGGCGCGTAACTGGCGCAAATCGCTGTTGACGGCAGTGGCAACGGTGGGCAGCTGTTCCAACACTTGCCTGTCGTCATGCGGTGTATAAGCAGCGGCAAAGCTGAGGCTAGAAAAAATAAGTCCGATAAACACGACAAGCAAGTTCATAAGTGGGCTGATGTTTTGAGGTTGCAAAAAGCCAATAGTAAAGCATTTGCCAGTTAAATGGATAATAGGGGTTGCGGTTTGATAGGGTTGAGAGGCAACAGGCTATGCTGGGTTTGGGAGATGCTCGGCACGTTTAGTTTGCGGGATTCCTATGACCACGAAGAACAGGGAAACTGCGTGTCGTTATGTAGTAAAAAAACGGCTTAATCACAACCGCAGCCTTGTCAGTGTAAGGTATAGTCTTGGTAAACTAAGCCGCGCAAAACTTAAGCGACCAGACACTGCCCCAGTTAAGCACAGACAGCTGGCGTGCAAGAGCTTTAGAGCTGGCAGTGCAAATTGCAAGCCGGTTTGGTTACAGGTGTAATGCTTCAGATGAACTTGGACTTCGCCTATCCACCAACAATGGACACTGCGGCGTTAGCTAGGGGCTGACACACCGCCAATTCCACATTACACGCCGTCTTTCCTTCCTCGCCATCCGTGCTG
>JABFST010000209.1 GCA_013140465.1 Methylococcaceae bacterium | reverse complement strand
GTTATTTTTAAGCTTAACCGGACTAAACTAAACGGCAAGCTTATTAATGTAAGGCAATACTTTATCCGCAACAGGGCCAATGACCGTCGTCGTTATGATCTAAGCCCCCCGTCAAAAGTTAAAAAACCCCGCCTAGGCGACCGCCGCCGCGATTTGGTGGAAGTCACAAAAGGCCAGCAAGCCATTAAATTTTCGGGTGATGCCAAACATGCCCGCAAAATAAGCTAGGGACGGATAACCCACGGTTCTCGGGTTGTGCGTATTACCTGGACAAGCCTAATTTCTTCATCCGGTAACGTAAGGTGCTGGGCTGTACTTGCAGCTTTTGTGCCGCGCCTTTTGCGCCTTCTATCACCCATTGGCAGTCCTCCAATACCTTGGCGATATGTTCCTTGGTCAGTTGTTCCAAACTCAGCTCAGCTGCCGCTGTGGCGGTTAGTGCTGCTCTAGGCAGTTGTTCCGCCTCAATGTCCAGCACCTCGCCATCGGCTAAAATAATCGCGCGTTCGATTACGTTTTCAAGCTCGCGGATATTGCCCGGCCAGGCATAAGCCATTAACCGCTGCAAAGAAGCCGCGCTGATATGGGTGAATTTTTTGCCCAGCTTAGGGGCGAATTTATCCATCAGAAACTGCACCAGATACGGTATGTCATGCAAGCGTTCGCGCAACGGCGGCGTGGTTAGCGGGAACACGTTTAACCCCTCCTTTTTAAGGAGGGGGACTGAGTGTTTACTCTTTTTCTGCATGTCATTTGGTTTATGGTTTGGATTTTAGCCAATGAGGGCTATATTGGCATTGTTAAGGGTTTTGATAATTACCCTTACGGCCTGTTAGGCATAATTCTGGCAATAGCAGCCGTGTTGATTACCTGATTTTTGCTCATCAGCCAGCATCATCAATACAATTACTCTGAAAAACATGCCGAACTGGATTATGAAATCAATATCCGTTCTTACCGAAAATTGCTTGAAATTGAACAACGATTGGACACCCTGAGCCAACAAAAACCCTAAGGAATACACCCATGTCCGCTTATAAGCCCCCCGCCATACCCTCGTCAGAAATCACCCCCAAAAACCTGTTCCTCGCACGCCGCAAGTTTATGCAAATGGCGGGCGGGGCTGCCGCTGCGGCACTTCTGCCGACATCGTTATGGGCGGGTGAAAAGCTCAGTGGCATCGTTAAATCCGGCTATACCGTCAATGAAGAGCTAACGCCGTATAAAGATGTCACTAGCTACAACAATTTTTACGAATTTGGCACTGGTAAAGAAGATCCTGCCCAAAATGCGGGTACGTTAAAAACCCGGCCTTGGACGGTGACGGTTGAAGGCGAAGTCAACAAACCCAAAGTGTTTGATATAGAGGAATTGCTGAAAATGGCCCCGTTGGAAGAACGCGTGTATCGGCTGCGCTGTGTCGAGGCGTGGTCTATGGTCGTGCCGTGGTTAGGCTTTCCGTTGGCAGAACTCATAAAACGCGTAGAGCCTAACAGCAAAGCCAAATATGTTGAGTTCGTCAGCTTGCTGGATCCCGTACAAATGCCCGGGCAACGCAGCATGGTATTGGAATGGCCTTACCGCGAAGGCTTGCGCATAGACGAGGCCATGCACCCTTTAACGCTACTGACGCTGGGCTTGTATGGCGAGTTATTGCCCAACCAGAACGGCGCACCCATCCGCATCGTAGTGCCGTGGAAATACGGCTTTAAAAGTGCCAAATCCATCGTCAGCATACGCTTTACCGAACAACAGCCTATTTCTAGCTGGATGCGTGCTGGGCCTAATGAATATGGGTTTTATTCCAATGTAAACCCCGATGTCGATCATGCCCGCTGGAGCCAAGCCAAAGAACGCCGGATTGGCGATTTTCTAAAGCGTAAAACCTTGTATTTTAACGGCTACCAAGATGAAGTGGCACAGTTGTATGCGGGTATGGATTTGCAGAAGAATTTTTAGCGACGTAATAGCGTCCTAGCCGTATTGCGCCGACCTGCTACCCACCGTTACGCACAAACCGCTGGAGTGCAACGGCTTTAGACGTTGCCGTGTGGGCGATAAAACTCGTTATGTTCCGCTTTACTGTAAGCAGGGCTAGAGTGCGATGATTGGCAAAGGGTTAAAGAATGGTTTAAGAGCGGTGAATTTTTTATACTTGACAGACACTTATCAATATATAGACTAAATATATACTTAGATTAAGGAGTGTGAGCCATGCAAACCATTACCACAAAACTGTTCAAAAACGGACAAAGCCAAGCCGTACGAATCCCTAAGCGCAAAAGTTGGCTATCGTTTGCGGAAGTGGACAACGCTGATGACGATTTTATGGATTCGCGGCCAGAACTGATTGAAACCACACGGGTCACATTTTAATGCTGTATCTCCTAGACACCGACATGAAAGCGAACTGATCCGCAAACAACCGCTCCAAGTCTTATTCAAGTAACCCGCCATACCCGCCGTGAAGCAGGTACCCAGCTTTGTAGGCCTGAATAAGGTTGTTTGAGTGCCAGTGAAAACAGCCGTTTCCGGCACCTCGCACCCACGATTTGCCGGAAACACCCCTTTTCGCTTACCCTCAAAGCGGCTTATTCCGGCCTACAAAGCTAACTGGGCAAGTGCGTAAGGCGCATGAATCTAAGGTAATACCCTCGAAAGAGAATTTGAAAGTATCCATTCGGTAAGTCATTACTTCTTCGTGTTCAAAAATCATGTTGTTGTCTTGTTTTGGCATACATTCACAGTCGCTTTAGGTATCTCCTACTGTTAATCTATTATTTCCCTTGAATTATTTCGTAACGCGGGGGACTATTTATGACGAACTTCAGCCCCAACCTTGTAGCTGGCTGCTGTACTTTTTTCGTCAACTCACTCGAACGCAATAGCTCAAGCGGACGCTATGCTATGTGGAGGTTTTGTTGTTTCTGTTTTTATTTGGCATTGGAGCCACGCTTAGCGTCCGTAAACGGCGCCCCCTTAGTTTTGCGTTAGGCATACATATATCTCCACCACCTTACAAGGATACTCTATGGCTGGTTATCAAACTCCCGGGCCACTTTGCTTTACACGAAGCGAACCTATTGACAAAGGCACATCATGTTTAAGCAGAAGCCCAACTCCTGGCCCTATAGGCATGTCAACAAATGATAAATCTGTATTTGAAAGTGCTATTAGGGCGCTAGAGGCTGAAGTTACCTATTTTGGAACCCAGTTTGTGATAGATTCTGAAGTACGACTGGCTTACTCACGACAGATAAAAGCGATGGCTGATGACTTAAGAGTGCAAGTCAGTAGAGGACGAATGAGTTGGAAACAGGCTGCCGAACAAGCGCAGGAAACCCGCAATACTATTATGGAAATCATGCGTAGCCGTTCTACGCCTGTTGGTCGCGCCCATGCAGAAGCAATAAAAAAAGTAGGTAAAACGCTCAATCAATTAATTGCTGAAAAAACTCAAGCATTATTTGGTGAAACTGCCGATTTCAATAGTCTGTCGCAATTAAAGAAAAATCAGGTTTATGCGGAAATAGTCAAATCAGCGGGTAAATCAAAGGATGCGGTCAATGCAAAAATGTTTCGGTTATCCCGTTTAGGGCGAGGTCTGGTTTTCCTTTCTATCGGCGTATCGGTTTACACCATTGCCACTAGCGATGACAAGGCCGCAGCTACCCAACATGAAGTAAAAGTTACGGGTGCGGGGATTGGTGGCGGAATTGCGGGAGGAGCTTTAGCCGGATTGGCCTGTGGCCCTGGCGCTCCTGTATGCGTCACAGTAGGTGCTTTCATTGGCGGTGCACTTGCCGCTTTTAGTGCTGATTATTATTGGTAATACAGGGCAAACAAGCAGAGTTCTCATGCGTATAAGCGAAACAACTGAAATTCAAATAAAGCGACTCATAGAAGTCAGTGAAAACGAAGATCCTAGGTCTGAGATAGTTGCCAAGGGAGTAGCAACAGGAAGTATTGTGCCAGGAGCATATCTTGAAGCGGCGGTTCAATGGGGAGACTGCCATCTGCTATTTTTGACCAATGATTGCCCGTTTGAAGAATCGCTGAATATTTATCTGTTTGATAAGCATTGGCGGCTGCTTGATTCGGCTGAGATGTTCTGTATTTATTCAACCGGTTCATTTTCTGATTTAAAACTAACTGCACCCAACCGCGTCCAGTTCCGTTTTTTTGGCGATACCGATTGGGAGGTGGAAATTTTTGATGCACCCCAGTTTCGTTTCCCTTGGTTGGGTGAGCCAGTCGGCGTAATACGCGAATTTGGATTCACGCGCCATTTTCTGGTGCGGGGCCATCCGAAACCAATGGATCGTTTGTAGCTTAAGGCGATAGTGCACATTCCGTAAGGTATGTGGCTATAGTAGATAAAGTGGGCTTATTACTTAAATCCGCGTACTTATTCAGTCCCCCTCCTTTTTAAGGAGGGGGACTGAATGTTTACGAATCCGCCACAATCTATCTGCCCCGATTTTTTATCGCTTAACTAACCTTGTAGGCCGGATTAAGCCGCTTTGAGCGTAAGCGAAAAGTGGGGTTTCCGGCAACTTGTGGCTGCGGTGTGCCGGAAACGGCAGTTTTCACTGGCGTTCAAACAGTCTTATTCCGTCCTACATGGCTGCATGGGAACGAGAAAAATTAATAATTGAGACTGTAGAGACGCGATAAATCGCGTCTCTACGGGGAACGTTCCCAAGCCCTGCTTTCATCCTCAAACAAGTATTCAAATATCCATTTAGCCTGGATTTCAGCGAACCCTCGCTTCGTTCTCCCTGACGGAATGACGGGCTTTGATACACTTGCGTACAAAGATGAGCGCAGAGCGTGGGAATGATAAAGCTACATCAAGCCATTTTACGGCGGCGCAATAAGCTAATGCCCGCGATACCGATTAACGCTAAGATGCTGGGTTCAGGCACATTTTGAGGGTTGACGTTAATAGTGGTGTATAACGCATATGAGGCTGGGACGGTCCAGCTTGCGCCAGCGTCTGAGCTAGTTCTAAAGCTATTACCGATAGCCCAGCCCGGCAAACCGGTTTCAGTGGTGGAAGTTGTTCCAAACCAACTGCCAACTCCAGAAGTCCGTCCGGCAACTATCCAATAAGTGCTGCTTGCCGTCAAACTCAAACCGCTAGAGGAAAAAGTCAGCAGTTGCGCTGAGATGGGAGTTCCATTAGCAGCGAAGATTGTAGTGGGTAAGGCCGAGCTAAAGCTCAATTGCTCCAGCAGCGCGCCGGGTGTTGAGGCATTATCGGCATAGATGCGAAGGAAGGTACTTGAGTCAGCATTTCTGTTAATCATCTGAACATCCGACAATAGATAATCTTGATCGCTGGCGACGGTAAAGCTTTGCGCCCGCCAAAAGGTAGTAGGAAAAATAAATGCCTCAACAGCCAGAAAGTTATTTAAGTTGGACGTGCCGACAATACTTGCGAACGAGGCTGGGCTAGTGACTAGAGCCAAGGCTATTAATGCCGTGGCAGCAAAGTGTTTTAATTTCATGGATGTTGTCTCAGTGTATGGGGTGAAGATAAGGGTTATAAAAAACTAATGGCATCAGCAAGTGCTAATATAAAGATAAGATATTGGGGCTAGGCGTTGGCAGTTAGCGCATATTCCTATTCCACGCCGTCTATTCCATATCAGTGCCAGTAGATTGCCAAGAATGCCAATAAGGATCGCAGAAAAAGGCGAGGCATTATAAAACGCGGGGGGGGGCAATCAACCCTTAGGGTTTATTTATAATTCCCATGCTCTGTGTGAGAATTTATCTGGCAACGCACTAGCGTTGCGTAGGTGTTAGGGGGCTTACGCTAAGAAGACGCTGGAGCGTCTGGAGCTGTTTTTCCACGCGGAGCATGGTAAATATATAAGTATATAAAGATATAGCCAAAAATTGTTCAGCATATACTGAATTTACCAACCCATATTACGCGTCACAGGATTGAAAATGAATGGCAACTATCGGCTTCCCGTTTAAGCTGGGACAGTTTGGGTGTCGTTGGCTGAGCGGAGTCGAAGCGAATCCCGCCGCCGGCTTCGACTCCGCTCAGCCAACGGCTACTCAGTTTAGCCAACGGCTACTCAGTTTAGCCAACGGCTACTCAGTTTAGCCAACGGCTACTCAGTCCCGCTTTAAGTGAGTAGCCGCAACTATCGATATGGGCGTAGTATTAAACTATTATCAGTCCCAACTTTTAACCACTAAATCAGCTCGGTTATTTCCTGCATGAACATTAAAAATCTCTCGCCTAACGCCTTAAGCCTTATTAAATGCGTGGTGTTTATCTTAGCCTTATTGCCTTTGGCTAAACTGGGCTTATCCGCTTTTAACGATGCCTTAGGCGCAAACCCTATCGAAAAAGTGACCCGCACCACGGGTTATTGGACATTGGTTTTGTTGTTGCTGACCCTAACGGCTACGCCGCTGAGGCATTTAACAGGCTGGCTCTGGTGGGTACGGTTACGGCGTATGCTGGGCTTGTTTGCCTTTTTTTATGGCAGCCTACATTTTTTGACATATCTCGTCTTAGACCAGTTTTTTGATTGGGACGGCATTTTAAAGGACATCATCAAACGCCCGTATATTACCGTGGGTTTTCCGGCATTTTTGCTGATGCTGCCTTTAGCCATTACCTCCACGACTGCAATGATTAAACGCTTGGGCGGTAAACGTTGGCGGGCCTTGCATCGTTTGGCGTATGTCAGTGCTGTCGGCGGTGTGGTGCATTATTGG
>JABFST010000488.1 GCA_013140465.1 Methylococcaceae bacterium | reverse complement strand
GGATAACCCCAACGCCATTTTAGTTCGGGCATATACTCAAAATTCATGCCGTAAACTCCGGCGAGAAAAGTCAGCGGGATAAAGATGGACGCAAACACGGTCAACACTTTCATGGTTTCATTCATTTTGTTGTTGACGCTGGACAGGTAGATGTCCAACATGCCCGCAATCAGGTCGCGGTAGGATTCAATGGCTTCAATGATACGGATAGCGTGGTCGTAGATGTCGCCAAAATAGCGTTGGGTTTTGGCGTCGAGTAAGGGCGATTCGCTGCGTTGGATGGCGGCAAGCAATTCGCGTAACGGCGACACGCTGCGGCGTAAAAAGATCAGTTCCCGTTTGATTTTTTGGATGCTGGACAGGGTTTGTGCGGACGGGTCAGCCAGCAGTTTGTCTTCTATGTCTTCTATCAGCTCGTCAAACGAGTCTTGTAGGGCAAAGTATTTGTCAACCACGGTGTCCATAATCGTATAGGCCAAATAATCAGTGCCTAGATTCCGAATTTGGCTTTTGTCGTTGTCCAAATGTTTTAGCAAAGGGTCAAACAAGGAATCGGGTTTTTCCATAAGGGTAAACACGATATTGTCCAGCACCAACAGGCTAATTTGTCCGTAGTGGACTTTAAAGCCCGCATCGCCCATCGAGATCGCTTTCAAGACGATATACAAATAGTCGTCAAACTCTTCAAACTTGGGGCGTTGGTGGGTGTTGAGTATATCCTCCAGCACCAAAGCGTGTATGCCAAAATGTTGGCCTATGTCGGCAATAATAGGGACATTTTTTAAGCTGTCGATGATAACCCACGTCAGTATACCGTCGTGTGCGCGTGGCAGCAGCTCGGCTATGGATTTTATTTGATGTTTTTGTAGCGTGGTTTTGTTGTAGTTGACCACGGTAATGGTGTGGTCATGGGGATGCACTGCCCCGACATGGACTAAAGAGCCTGGCGGTAAGCCTGATTTTTCCGATGCGGCGCTCAGGGAGTCAGTCATGGGCAGTTTGGTGGTTGATTAAGTATCAACAGAAGTCGGAAAGTGCCGTCTCACTTGAAAGGTAGGTTGTCCAAAATACAGCGAACCATAACATTCTGATTTTGTTGGGTTGCGATCACCCAGACTATACGCCTCAGCGACATAGCCCACGACAACAGCCATGTCTAAAACTCATTAAATAATCTGTCACACTTATATCTAAGTAACAGAAACGTTGCAATGCAACGTCTCTGCAACCTCGGGCCAACCTTATATTTACTATTTGGTTGGCTTAGGTATTTGGCTTAATTCACGGCTTTAGGATCTTCAGGGTTTTCTGATTTTGGCGGGTTCAAACCGTATTTTATCGCTTCCACTAGTTGTGCTGCGGGCAAATAACCTGGAAAAACATTGCCTTTTTCATCAACGATCATGGGTGTGCCTTTCACGTCAAACTCAGCCCCGAGTCTCATGTGTTCGTCAACAGGGTTGTCACAGGTTTTAGGTTCAGGATCATTGCCATTTTTGGCTTCGGTTAACGCTTTTTTACGGTCTTTGGCACACCAGACTGAAACGGCTTTTTTGTAAGAATCGGAATCTTTGCCCGCCCTAGGGAAGAACAAATATTGTATGGTGATGCCTTGCGCCAGATAACTGTCCATTTCTGAATGCAGCTTGCGGCAGTAGCCGCAGTCGATGTCGGTAAATACGGTGACAGTGTGTTGGTGGATTTTAGGCTTAAATACGATCATATTGTCTTCGCCGATATTCGCAATTGCCTGTTTGCGGATGCCTCCCAGCTGTTCTTCGGTAATGTCTTTGCGAGCAGCAATATCCACTAAATGGCCTTGCAACAAAAACTTGCCGTCTTCTGACACATAAAAAATATTGGCACCCACAGTAACAGCAAACAGCCCTAATACTGGCGTAGGTGTTATAGAATTAATTTTTACGCTGGGTATGGATTTGGCAAAAGATTGTTTGATTGCCTCGACATCGGCTTGGGCTGTCGTAGTCAAACCAGCAAGAAACAGGGCAGCTGTGATAAGAACTTTTTTCATGGGTTTCTCGAGTTGTTAAGTAAATTGTAGGGATTTGTTGTAAAACGGCGGATACTGCCCTAGTGGAATAAGCGCTGCACATCCAACACCATTGCCAACGCCATCAGCGACATCAATAAGGCCATGCCCATTTTCTGAAAAAACAGTTGAATTTTTTCTGAAACAGGGCTGCCTTTAATGCCTTCAAGGACAAAAAACAATAAATGCCCTCCATCGAGTACAGGGACTGGCAATAGGTTCAAAACCCCTAAGCTGACACTCACTAAAGCCATAAATTTTAAAAAATGCACCAAGCCCATGTCTGCCGATTGTCCGGCGTATTGGGCAATACTGATGGGGCCACTGAGGTTTTCAACAGATGCCTTGCCCATCAGCATACGGCCCATCATTTTTACGGTGGTGTAGGAATAATACCAAGTGGTCTCGAAAGCCACGGGAATTGCCGCGACTGGGCCTAAGGAATACTCTACCGTGACAGACTTGATTAAATCTTCGGGAACAAAAACGGCGGCGCCGATTTTGCCCTCGGTTTTTTGTTCAACCGTGACGCTTTTGGGGGTGATGGTCAGCGGCATACGCACGCCATCGCGTTCAATGATGAGTGCAATCGCAAGCCCTGCGTGGGTTTTTACGGTATCGACCCACTGCTGCCAATCGTTGATGGCAACACCATCGGCACTGATGATAAGGTCTTGCTCTTTTAAGTTGGCGGCTAAGGCGGCACTATCAGGCAAAACCTTGCCAATAATCGGCTTTAATTTAGGCGACCAAGGCTTAAAGCCCAGTTGCTGATAAAAATCTTCGGGGTTTTGCGCTTCATTTTCGGCAAGCTGCAACACTTTGACGCTGTCTTGTCCGTCTAGGCTTTTGGTGCTGATGTTAATGGCCTGGTCGCCGTCCAACGCAGCGGCTATGACTACACTGAGGGCATCTGTCCACGTCACTGTGGCTTTGCCGTTGACTGCGGTTATTTCGTCACCATCGGCAAAACCAGCCTTAGCCGCCAAGGTGTTCGGCGCGACCATCCCCACTATGGGTTTAATGCCCGACTCGCCGATAATCAATACGCTCCAAAACAAGGCCACCGCCAGCACCAAATTAAAAATCGGCCCAGCCGCAACAATCGCAATCCGCGCCGATAAGGCTTGACGATTAAAGGCATAAGGCAAATCGGCAGCATCCACTTCGCCTTCGCGTTCGTCCACCATTTTGACATAGCCCCCTAAAGGGATCGCAGACAGCACATATTCTGTGCTGTCGGGTGTTTTTTGGTACGACCACAACACCTTGCCAAAACCGATAGAAAAGCGCAGTACCTTTACTCCGGCTTTGCGTGCTACCCAAAAATGACCAAATTCATGTATGGCAACTAATACGCCGATGACGATGACAAAGTAAAACAGGGTGTGGGCAAAGGCCATGAGTGCTAAAGCTCGGTGATGAGTTGTCGGGATACGGTACGCGCCTGTTGGTCGGCGGCGAGGATAATCTCAAGATTATCGGCGGGGGTCGCTGTCAAGCTATCCATACAGCGTTCAATAATCAGCGGGATGTCGGTGAAACGAATGCGTTCATTTAAAAACGCATCCACGGCAATTTCATTGGCGGCGTTTAAGATAGTCGGCATTGTGCCGCCTGTGGCGATGGCTTGGTAGGCGAGGCGCAAACAAGGAAAACGTTCCAAGTTAGGGGCTTCAAAGTCCATGCGCTTGACATCAAAAATATTCAGCGGTTCTACGCCAGAATCAAAGCGTTCAGGCCAAGCCATCGAATAGGCGATAGGCACGCGCATATCGGGGTTGCCCATTTGTGCCAGCACTGTGCCATCGACGTAATCCACCATAGAATGGATCACGCTTTGGGGGTGGATGACCACTTGGATTTGCTCGGGCTGCATCGCGAACAAAATACAGGCTTCGATCATTTCCAGCCCTTTGTTCATCATCGTGGCAGAATCGACGGAAATCTTTTTGCCCATGTCCCAATTAGGGTGTGCGACGGCTTGCGCTGGCGTTACATGGGGCAGTTGTTCCACAGGCATTTGCCGAAACGGCCCGCCTGAAGCGGTCAGCAAAATGCGCCTTGCTTGTTTGGCGTGCATACCCGATTCATAACCTGCGGGCATACATTGGAAGATGGCGTTATGCTCGCTGTCGATAGGCAACAAATGAGCGCCGGATTCGCGCACGGCTTGCATAAAAATGTCGCCCGACATGACCAAGGCTTCTTTATTGGCCAGCAAAATAGTTTTACCCGCTTTAGCCGCCGCCAAACTGGGCAATAAGCCCGCCGCACCGACGATAGCCGCCATCACTGAATCGACATTGTCGAGTGTGGCGACCTGTTCTAAAGAGGCCGCACCCGACAATACTTTAATGTCGGCAATCGGTGAGCCTTGCAGTTTTTCGGCAAACGCCAAGGCTTTGTGTTCATCCACGACCACAACCACTTCGGGACGATGCGCTAAGCATTGCTCAAATAATAAATCGATATTGTTGTTGGCGGTTAAGGCCACAACCTTATACAAATCGCTATGTCTGGCAGCCACATCTAAGGTGCTGACCCCGATAGACCCAGTTGCGCCGAGGATACATAAGCCTTTCATGAAACCAGCCTGTAGATAGTGTAGATGCAGCCGTAAAAGAATGGAATCGCGGCAATAATGCTGTCTATGCGGTCTAACACGCCGCCATGACCGGGCAATAAACTACCGCTGTCCTTAACGCCGCGTTGACGTTTGGCAACGCTGACAAACAAATCGCCGTAAATAGAAATTAACACGGTCAGTACCGATAACAGCACAAAGTCTGCGGAAATCATGATTTGAAAGCGATAAATCACACATAAGACCAGCGCACACACCACGCCAGACACTAACGCGCCATACATGCCTTGTACGGTTTTGCCCGGGCTTATTTCAGGGGAAAGCTTATCTTTACCCCATTTTTTGCCAGCAAAATAAGCGGCAATGTCTGCGGCCCAAATCAGGATAAAGAAATATAAGGTCATTTCAGGGCCGTAAAACGCTCTTAAACGGGTCAAGAACATCCACGCCGACAACAGGATAAACCAGCCTATCAGGACTTTGGTGCGGGTCTTAAATTGCAGGTTTAACACGCCTTGCGGGCTGTTTCTGATTAAGATCATCACCAGCACCCAGAAAAACACGGGCGGAATCACTAACCATTCCAACGCCCCTGAATAATCCCTGACATCTGTCCAGTCAGTAGCTTGAGCCACCAATTCCAGCAATTGCGTCCAAAAATGGATGCCCAGCATCGGCACGATTAACGCCAACAGCAATAGAATCCGCTTAAAAATTGAAGTGACACCCGCCAAATTGCCCCATTCCCAAGCGGCAATCAGGGTGATGACCCCTATCAATAAGGTGAAATATTCCATAGGTAGTGTGAACACCGCAGCTACCACTAGGGCAGCTAAGATGGACGCGGTAATAATGCGCTGTATTAACATGTTATTAATTTTTATTTTTGTAGTTATAAGGTGGCTGTTTGATTAAGGATTTGTTCGCTGGTGTGACCAAAGCGCCGCTGTCTGCCCTTAAAGCTTTTGATGGCTTCGGCGAGTGAGTCTTGGTTAAAGTCAGGCCACAGCGTATCCGTAAAATACAGTTCGGTATAGGCCAATTGCCATAACATAAAATTGCTGACCCGCTTTTCTCCGCCCGTCCGAATAAACAAATCGGGTTCGGGCAGTCCGGCGGTTGCCAAATGCTGGTTGACCAATTGCTCGGTAATAGCTTGGTTCGGCAATTCGCCCGTCGCCATTTTGTCGGCAATTTTGGTGTAGGCTTGGCACATATCCCAATGCCCGCCGTAGTTTGCTGCAATGACCAACGTAAGTGCGGTATTGTTTTGGGTTTGCGCCTCGCCTTCCGCCATTTTTTCTTGTAGTTTCTCGGAGAAGGCCGACCTGTCACCAATAAAGCGCAGCCGTATGTTGTTGCGGTCTAGCTTGTTGATTTCCCGTTGCAAAGTAGCCATAAACAAGCCCATCAGCAAAGACACTTCAGCTTCTGGACGACGCCAATTTTCACTGCTAAAGGCAAATAAGGTCAGCGCCTCTATGTTTTCGTTGGCGCAATACTCAACAATTTTGCGCACGGTCTTAACGCCAGCCTGGTGTCCAACCGCTCTAGGCATAAACCTTTTTTGCGCCCAACGACCATTGCCATCCATGATAATGGCAATATGACGGGGGTTGGCAGAGCCCGTTTCGGGTTTTTGAGTGGCATCAGTCGGCATAGTTTTGTCTCTTAAATGGATAATAGATCGGCCTCTTTTGCTTCCAGTAACTTTTCGATGTCTTTGACATACTGATCGGTGAGTTTCTGAATTTTTTCTTCGGCTGCGCGTGCTTCGTCTTCAGAAATCATTTTTTCTTTGAGCGCCTCTTTGATTTCTGAATTGGCATCACGGCGGATGTTGCGGACGGCGACACGACCATTTTCGGCTTCGTGCTTAACAACTTTGACCAAACTGCGGCGGCGTTCTTCGGTCAGCGGCGGCAAAGGGATACGGATAGTCATGCCATTGGTGGCAGGGTTCAGCCCCAAATCGGATTTTAGGATGGCTTTTTCTATGGCTTGAACCATGCCTTTTTCCCACGACGTAATGGTTAGGGTACGCGCATCTTCCACCGCTATATTGGCAACTTGGGACAAGGCCGAATCGGTACCATAATAAGACACGCTGATTTGGTCGAGTAGGCTAGGATGCGCCCTGCCCGTCCTGAT
>JABFST010000211.1 GCA_013140465.1 Methylococcaceae bacterium | reverse complement strand
GCCAGCATACTCGCCCATGCCGAACAAGGCGGATTTCCGGCAAATCGCATATCCGAAGTAAAAACGATTATTGATCCAACCACTGCCGAAGCTTAAGTAACGTGCATGGCATGAAGTGAATAGGCAGGGGCGGTTGCTATCGAGACGGTGAAAGTTATTTAAATACTCACAAATAGGTGTTTATTATTTTCGTAAGCCTTTGTTTTAAGTAGAGACTGGCGTGAAAAAACATGTTTTTTCACTCCGGTGAGCAAATTCTTTCACAGTCTCTATCGCCCCTGTCGCAAGGCTTATAATTAAGTGATTCATTTACATGCACGCATGTCCCTTATCCACAAAAACTACACGAGGGACGATTATGAAAATTACTACAATCTGTTGCTGTTTACTGCTCATGCCCAGTTTGGCGACAGCCGACATGTTGGCTATGGTCAATTACGACAGCAAAGCGGGTGTCACGCCGCGTAAAGAAGGCATTGCGATCATCAACATAGAACCCGATTCGCCCCAATTTGGCAAAATCCTGAATGATTTGCCGCTACCGCCAGATACACTGTCCCACCACATTTTTTACAACAAAGACTTAAGCAAAGCCTATATCACCGCCTTGGGCAATGGCGCTTTGCGGGTCATCAATATGCGGCGCAAGCCCTATACCATTGAGTTGCTGGACGTGCCAGCATGTCAAGTCAGTGAAGACATGGTGTTTACCGCAGACCAAAAAACTTGGTATCTCACCTGCATGGGATCCAGCAATGTGATCGTCGGCAATGCCCAAACCGACCGTGTACAACAAGTGATTGCGGCAACCGACAAAGACACTTTTATCCGTTATCCGCACGGGATAGGCTTACAAGAAGACATCGACCGGATGATAGTGACCAGCACCGCTCGCGCGTCGGATTTGGGCGATCATGGCGAAACAGTCACGGTTATTGAAGCGACTAGCGGCAAGGTGTTGTCCACGCACAAATTATCGGAACGCGCGTCGCCCTCAGGATCAGCCCCCGTAGAAGCGGTGTTCTTGCCCCATGCCAAACCCGCGATGGCCTATATTGCCACGTTGTTTGAAGGCAAATTGTGGACAGCCATTTGGCAAGCCGAAACCAAACAGTTTGCATTTAAGGAAGTGTATGATTTTGCAGCACTTAAACAAGGCGTTGCCTTAGAAATTTACTTTAACCAAGCGCATGATCGCCTGTATGTGACGACGGCTGCACCCGGGGCGTTAAACATTTTTGACATCAGCGGCGACTTAAAAACCCAGCCCGCATTGTTGGCATCGATACCCACAGCCGAAGGCGCACATCACACGGTGTTTTCACCTGATGAAAAATATGCGTTTGTACAAAATAATTTTTTAAATTTGGCAAATATGAACGATGGCTCTATCACTGTTATTGACTTAGCCAAAAACACAGTAAAAACAACGATCAACACCTTAAAAGACCAAGGTTTAAACCCACATGACATCATTATGTTGCCAGCTTGGCATACTGATGATGCGCATTAGGGAGATTATAGCTTTAAGTTATTGATTTTAATTATTTTTTGAGAGGGTGTGGTGCTGTTTTCAAGGCTAAGGCCTCTGCCACTTGAACACTTTGTAAACAAACAGTCCCCCTCCTTAAAAAGGAGGGGACGGTTTTTGCACTAACGCCAAACACTATGCCGCAGGGTGAGCAGCGTTTGTTTGCCCACCCTGCGTACGAGACTGCGAAAGTATTTCAAATAATCACAAAAAGGTGTTTATTATTTTCGTAAGCCTTTGTTTTAAGTAGAGACTGGAGTGAAAAAACAAGTTTTTTCAGTCCGATGAGCAAGCTTGCGTTAATTCTTTCACAGTCTGGGCGGTTTTTGCACTAACGCCAAACACTATGCCGCAGGGTGAGCAGCGTTTGTTTGCCCACCCTGCGTACGAGCTGGAGTGAAAAAACAAGTTTTTTCAGTCCGATGAGCAAGCTTACGTTAATTCTTTCACAGTCTCGTACGGTCGTTACGCCCGCTTATTTCTCATCCACAAACTTTTTCGCATACGCTTCCAAATGCGGAATATCAATACGATAGCCTTTAATCATCAAATCCCAATACAACCAAGGAAAGCCCACGGTTTTGCCCCACCACCAAATAAAACGGTTTTTTCTGGGATCCAGCAGCGGAAACGACGGCGTAACTTTGCCGCCATACGAAAACTCCGCCAACTTCACGGTGTTTAATGAAGTGGTCAGCGGGCATGAGCCATAGCCATCGTAGCCTTCTATAACGGCTTTGCCGTCAATCAGCTTTAAAATATTGTCCACGACCACAGGGACTTGCTTACGCACTGCGGCGGCGGTTTTGGCATTGGTGGTGGCGGCAACATCGCCTAAGGCAAAAATATTGCTGTAACGTGTGTGTTGCAAGGATTTGTCGTTCACTTCCACCCAACCAGCGGCATTGGCGAGCGGGCTTTGCTTGATAAAATCAGGGGCGCTTTGCGGTGGGGTGACATGGATCATATCAAAGCGTTCGGTGATCTGTTGCTTATTGCCGTCGGCATCGGTGGCTTCAAACGTCGCGGTTTTGTTCGGGCCGTCTATGGCGACCAGATTATGGTTGAAATGGGTGTTAAGGCCATAATCCGCGACCACTTTGCTGAGTGCTTGGGCAAAAAACGGCACACCAAACAAAGCCGGGCCGGCGTTATAAAAATGGATGGAAAATTTGTCTAAAATGCCTTTTTTACGGAAACGATCCGCCGCCAAATACATGATTTTTTGCGGCGCACCGGCACATTTAATCGGCATTGGTGGTTGGGTAAACAAGGCTGTACCCGATGTTAGGTTGCTGATGCACTCCCAAGTGTATTCCACAGTGTCGGGCGAATAATTACTGCAGACATTGTTCTTGCCCAAGGTTTCTTTAAGTCCGGCAATTTTATGCCAATCCAATTGCAAGCCCGGGCACACCACCAAATAATCGTAACTGACGGTATCGCCTGAGCGTAAGGTGACGGTATTGTCCTCAGGCGCAAACGTTTCGGCATAGTCTTTAAGCCATTTTACGCTAGGGTGGATCAGGCTAGCCTCGTCGCGCAGCGTTTGCTTTAAGGTGTAAGCTCCACCACCGACGATGGTAAAGCCCGGCTGATAATAATGTTGTTCAGAAGGCTCGATCAGGGCAATATCAATGCGGGCATTAACGCGGCGCATATTGTTGGCGACTGTAACGCCCGCCGCGCCCCCGCCGACGATTAAAATGGTATGGTGTTGAGATGACATGAATTCCTCCGGCTTTTATGTAGTTATAATTTGAGTGCGGTTTATGCGACCCAACCACAGTTTATCTTAAGATTTAAGAGCTTGCACTGTGGAATTTTTCCTATAAGCAAACTGATAACCCCAAAAAATCAAGGAATAAGAGATGCAACACGATGTCATTGCCTTTATTGCCAGCGGCCTGATGCTGATGGTTTATTACGCCTATTTAGGCTTCAGTAGCCGCCGCCATCCTGAAACCAGCGTCCATGCCTTAAATGCCAAACTGCGGGAACGTTGGGTGGCAATGGTGATGGGCAGCGACAAGCGCGACATTCTTGCTGTGCAGACCTTGCGCAATTCGGTGATGGCGGCAAATTTTATGGCCTCCACCTCCATCCTGCTGATTATTGGCACTTTAAACACAGGCGAGAAAATCGGCGCGTGGCTGATGCAATGGCATACGCTCGCAGTAGGTGGGACTTATTCCAGTGTCAGCTGGCAAATTAAGCTGGGCTTATTATTGCTCGTGTTTGCCGTGGCGTTTTTTTGCTTTTCGATGGCGATACGGTTTTTTAACCATGTGGGTTACATGATTAATTTGTCTGGCGGCACAGCTGACCCACTGCTGTACCAGCAAACCTGCGCCTATCTCAACAGGGCAGGGCGGTATTACACTTACGGCACGCGCAGTTTTTTTATGAGTTTGCCGCTGATTATGTGGTTTTTAGGGGCGTATTTTTTGCTGCTGGCAACAGCGATATTGATTGCGGGTTTGGCGGTGTTGGATAAAGTGCCGCGATAAATTAGGGTAAAAGATTTAAATAAAACCCAGAAACCTAAATGTTAGGCTTGATGACAGTTAGCCTAAAACGCCTTTTATCGCGGTCTTTAAATTCGATGTTTTTGTTTACATTATGTGATAAGGCAAACAAGGCTAAGCAACAGCAACAATTATAAATTTGCTATTTTTTCAATAAACTTTATATTCACCCAACACGAAGCAGAGTGCCACGCTTAGCCTATCGGCTCTACGACATGCCATAAGTGCTTGATTGGCTTTATAAATCGCGTTTCTTGTGTTTTTGCCAAAGTGTATGCGTAATGCCCTGTTTTAATCATCAGGGCTACTTACTTAAAGCGGGACTGAGTAGCCGTTGGCTGAGCGGAGTCGAAGCCGGCGGCGGGATTCGCTTCGACTCCGCTCAGCGAACTCGACTCCGTTCAGCGAACTCGACTCCGCTCAGCGAACAACACCCAAACTGTCCCAGCTTAAACGGGAAGCCATCATCAGACTTATATAACCCAACCGGAGTAACCAGAGCAATAAGGTTATTGTTACGAACAATCATAATAAAAATTATATTACAAAGATACCTTATCGACGGGGAGTCGTATTACCGTGCAAATTAAATTTTCGTTTGATTCAACCAAGCCTGTTGTTGGCGAAGCAAGCATAGAGATAGATAAACCGATTCGTGATGTGTTTGTATACATCGGTGAGCATTTTTTTGATAACTACCCTAAATGGGCCGTAGAAGTTGTTAAATTAGAGCCTTTAGATGGTAAACAAGTTGTTGTAGGCGCTAAAGCAAAACAAGTGCGCCAAGAATATGGTGCGACAGTTGAATCGGTTTTTGAAATTACCCATTTTCAACCCGCGATAATGCTTGCTTTTAAAGGACTGACCGAACCTTATGTACACAGTTATTTATTGGCCAGCGACAATGACAATAAAACCACACAGTTGACCTTTCGTTTTGAGCTGACAGAAATTGAGATTTTTATGCGGCCTTTTCAAAAGCTGATACGCGCTGCGATTGAAGAGGGTGCAGAAAACACGGTTGAGAATATTAAAAATCTAATCGTCAGTAGCTCATACTGATATGTGCCAATCATTAATTATAAAAATGGGAAGTTAAATATGCCTTTTATTGTTGAAAAAGAGAGCGGTCTTATTCCTCAAGTCTTGTCTTCTATTTTAGACGAATGTGTTAATGGTGTCACTTTGGCTGACCCCGATTTTGAGGATGCACCCCTTGTTTATGCCAATAAGGCGTTTGAGCGGCTAACGGGCTACAGCCAAGAAGAAATCATAGGCCATAATTGCCGTTTTCTTCAAGGAGAAGAAAGGGAGCAACCCGGACGTTATCAAATTAAAGAAGCAATGGCAAAACATGAGACCGTTGAAGTAACGTTGCGCAATTATAGAAAAGACGGCACTTTGTTTTTTAATAAACTAAAAATAACGCCCTTATTTGATAGAAAGCAACGTGTTATTTATTACTTAGGCGTGCAATACGATATTACCGATAAAGTTATCGCAGGCAATGAAATTAAAGAGCTGACTGATTTATTAAATGCCAAATCTAAAGAATAGAAAAGCTTATCAAACTAATGCAAATCAACGGGATTATTTATGAATGCGAGTAGTGATAGTAATATGCTTTATATTCAAGGCTTATTCGGTCTTGCGATAGTGGCTTTTATTGCCCTGATAGTCATTGAAAAGCGTTATCCCTTTCGCCAATTTCCCCAAAAAATTTACAAAGAATCCTTTTTTACCAATACCACGGCCTTTTTGGTCAATAACCTGATTTTGTCAGTTATCAGGGCTTCATCGTTATTTTTTGTCGCTCAACAGTTCGCCTCTTTTGGTTTGTTAAGTGCTTTGGATAATGGCCCTGTGAAATGGCTGTTAGCCTTTGCCATTTTTGATCTGGCTATTTATGTTTGGCATTATGCCAGCCACCATAATGATTTTTTGTGGCGGTTTCATAAAATTCACCATAGTGACAAAGGCTTTAATGTGTCTACCGGCTTTCGCTTTCACATTTTCGATTTGTTGCTGGAATTGCTTTACAAAAGTATTTTCGTCGTGGTGATGGGTGTGAATGCTTATATGGTGTTGGGTATTGAGGTGATCGAGTTATTTTTCATCTTTTTTCATCATGCCAATATTCGTGTCCCCAATGAAGAGCTAATCTCGCAAGTGGTCATTACGCCTTCCTTGCATCGCACGCACCATTCCACTTTGCGTGCCGAACATGACAGTAATTACGGTATTGTATTTTCCGTTTGGGATCGTCTATTTGGTACGCGTAAGGAATTAGTGCCTGAACATATAGGCTTGGATTTAATAGAAGCGGGCAATTATGTGCAATTGTTTTCGCTGGCTTTTATTACCGAACTCAAAGTAAGAAAGCTATGGGCATGGATTCCTAAAGGCAAATAATGTCCGATAGTTTGCTTTGGTGTACCGTTGGGCTACTCACTTAAAGCGGGACTGAGTAGCCGTTGGCTGAGCGGAGCCGCTGGCTGAGCGAAGTCGAAGCCGGCGGCGGGATTCGCTTCGACTCCGCTCAGCGAACGACACCCAAACTGTCCCAGCTTAAACGGGAAGCCTACCGTTGACTGCCCCTCTCCCCAGCCCTCTCCCTTAGGGAGAGGGGGTTTGCACATACGCGCCAACTTAAGCCCCCAACCCCCTGTTTACCCTTGAAAAACAGGGAGTGGCAACCCATATTATGAAGCTTTTAACTATCAGAGAGAAAGCCCCATGACGTTGCCACAGCCATTAGACA
>JABFST010000323.1 GCA_013140465.1 Methylococcaceae bacterium | reverse complement strand
AAATTACGTTTTAGCATACGCGATGTCAACGCATTAGAAAAACTTATTACCTTTTTAGCGGCGCACCACAGGCATGAGTAATACGGCTGCCTGAGCTATAACTAAGGCACTTGCTTATATTTGCCCGGCTACTCACTTAAAGCAGGACTGAGGAGCCGTTGGCTGAGCGGAGTCGAAGCCGGCGGCGGGATTCGCTTCGACTCCGCTCAGCGAACGACACCCAAACTGTCCCAGCTTAAACGGGAAGCCTATTTGCCCTACGCGCCCTGCCCCGCACAAGAATTCAAAGGCATTTCCTGATAAACTAAAACCCTATTTACTGGCAAGGTTAAAGGCATGTCCACGTCCACAAAAAAAAATATACTCTACGTTGAAAATGGCATAGGTTACGGCGGCGCAGTGATTTGTCTGCGCCATCTGGTGCGCCATTTAGACCGTAGCCGTTACACGCCGTTGGTGGTGACAGGCCGCACCAGCCCCGATTATCAAGACATTGCCAATGATGCGCTATGGCAACATATTCCTGACCGCCATTTTGATGTCGTGGCAGTACGCGCACGCTGGTCGGCCATGGCTTGGTTGGATAGCGTGCCGATGCTGCGGCTCATCAGCCTACAGTTATTGGCAAGGGCCGATGATGTGCTGAATTTTTTGCCGTTTTTCCTGCGCTTGTGGTGGACGGCAAAACGCTTTCGCGCCGATTTGATCCATGCCAACAACGAACCTTTGTGCAACCGCGCGGCCTTGTTGGTCGCCAAAGTATTGGGCATCCCTTGTGTGTGCCATGTGCGCGGCGGCGACCATCGCGGTACACGCCTAATGCAATGGACGTATACCTTACCCGACCACTTTATTTCCGTGTCGCACTGGGTGGCAAAAAGTATGCTGGATAATCTGCCTATTTCGCCAGACAAAATCAGCGTGGTATACGACGGCATCGCCTTAGACAAATTAGATGTAAACGCCGACGGCCTGGCGTTTAGGCGCCAATTTGACGTACCCGAAACAGCGTTTGCCGTGGGTTTGGTGGGCTTGCTGATCCCGTGGAAAGGCCAAGCCTTATTTCTGGATGCGGCGCGTTTATTGCGCGACAAGATTCCGCAGCTAAAAATGTTGGTGATCGGCGGCACACCTGATGATTGCGTAGATTATGAGGCGCAGTTACGGCTACGCGTGCAAGCCGAGGGCTTAAGCGACACGGTGGTGTTTACGGGCCATATTTCGTCGATGGCGGCGGTTTATAACGGCGTGGATATTGTGTTGTCGGCCTCTACCTCGCCAGAACCTTTAGGCACAGTGGTCATTGAGGCATTGGCGATGGGTAGGCCGTTGATCGGCCCGGATCATGGCGGTGCAGCAGAAATGATGCAGCATGGGCAAACAGGCTTGCTGTTTGCGCCTGGCGATGCCCTCGCTTTGGCGGAGGCAATAGAAACCTTTTACCAATCCGCCGATTTGCGCACGCGTTTAGGCGCGAATGCAAGGGCGGCGGCATTACAAACCTTTGCCGTGGAAACCCATGTGCAACGTGTGCAAGCCATCTACGCGCAAATCTTGCCTACAGCCGAGGCCGCAGCATGAACTATTGGCTGATGAAATCAGAACCCGAGGTGTTTGGTATTGAAGACCTGCGGCTGCGCCCCGCACAAACCGAGCCTTGGGACGGCGTGCGCAATTACCAGGCGCGTAATATGATGCGCGATGCGATGCAGATAGGCGACCGCGTATTCTTTTACCATTCCAATTGCGCCGAACCGGGTATTGTCGGCCTAATGGAAATCGCCAAAGAAGGCTATCCCGATCCGACTGCGTTTGATCCTGAACATATCCATTTTGACCCAAAAAGCGACCCTGCCAAACCCACTTGGATGATGGTGGATGTGCGTTATGTAGCCACGTTTGCCCGCACGATAAGCCTGAAAGCATTAAAAACTTATCCAGAATTGGCGGATATGGTGCTGTTACGGCGCGGCAACCGCTTGTCCATCATGCCCATCAGTGCAGCGGAATGGCACTTTATTCTGGGCTTAGCCGCCACCAAGCCGCCGGAAATTTAAGGACTCTGTTTTTGCTACTCATCGCGTTATAATGCCAAGCTTTTAAATCAATCACTTGAGACTATTATGATAAAACTATTCCACCTTACGTTTATTTTGTTGTCCATACTTAGCTTTGTCGGCAAAGTCATTTTGTCCGAAACCCATCCTGAAGTGGTCAAACAAAAAGCCTTTACAATTGCCCCACATGTCATCAACACCGTTTTGCTGTTAAGCGGTTTTACCTTGGTGTTTCAAGGCGGCTGGTTATCGACAGAGTTTGGCTGGATAGTCGCCAAGTTGCTGGTTCTTATTGTTTATATCGGTTTGGGCATCGTGGTGATGAAAACGCGCGGAACCACCCGATGGCTGGCTTTTGTTGGCGCGATGGCGTGTTTTGTTTACATAGGCATTGTTGCCGTCACTAAAAACGCCTTTTTCTTTATCTAATCCCCTTCACAAATAAAAATCTGTGTCCTTGATGCGCATTTCCAGCCAACGTAACACTGCCTTGGCGTTAGGTAGGCTGGATTCATCCATCATCAACGGCTGGTCATTGCTGACCAACACCCAACGCGACAACAAGGCGGTCAATTGCACTTGTTCATTCGCCGTAAAATGATACGTTTGTAGCAACTGTTTAGCCAAACCCGATTCCGTAGTCCGCAAATACGCCAGCATTGCGTTGGCTGTGTTCAGCCATGCCCCAATCGGAGCCAAGTGTGCGCCTATCAGGGCGCTGGCTTGCGGGGCAACAATCAGCTTGGCGGGTGAGTCGGCGTTATCAGACACCACTTTAAAGCTGGCAATCCCTACATTGGTAGTAAAACGCACGGCGGTCTCGTAAAAAGCCGACGCTTCCATATCGCATAAATGCGCATGGTTATAATCTAACTGCGGCTGTGCCGAGGTTTGCACGCACCATGTTGGGCAGGGCGGAGACACTACTAAAGACGGGTAATAACGTTTTTGGCTATCGGCATCAATAATCTTATCCGCCTGATACAACTGTCCCAGCGCATGGGACTGATGTCCGGCAATCCCCACATTGAGCATGACGGGCGCAACAGGCATAAATAATGCTTGGGTATAAGCAACCCCCGCCGCCATCGCAGTTTTGCCTAATCCGGTCACGGTCAGGCACACGCCGTCATGCTCGTAGACGGCAAACGGCGTGACCGTCACCCGCTTTTTTAGTTTGAAATAATCCACTAAAGGCTTGGCCTCTGCGGGCAAGGCGGTGTAAATAAAAGTATGGGGGGCTAGAGGCTGCATTAAGCGCAGTATTCCTTATCGTTAATTGTTTGGGCAAAGGTGGCCGACTATGTTTATCAATACATTACCTATTATATTCGCTTACACCCAGTTATTTTCCTTAACCGAAGCCGTGCTGTTTTTACTGGCCATATTTGTGTTGATCTATTGTTATGCGCCCGACATTGATAAAGGTTGGCATGGTAAGCCCAGTGCCGGCGTGTACGATTTTTTGCAATCCGCTTGGCTAGGAAAATCGACATTATGGGCGGCTTTTTGGCCGTTTTTTGTGTTTGTCAACAGCGTGCTGTTCTATATAGATTATCGGGTACTAAACGTCACTTACACCATCGCCAGTTGGAAAACCGTGCATGGCATGTTGCTGCTGCCGATTATTTGGTGGACTACGGCGGTGTGGTTGTGTTCGGCGCATACCCGCCATAAAGTGTTTAGCAGTGCGGCACGCACGGTAACGGTTTGCCTGTTTTTAGAATATTTTCTGCGCTTTATTATCAGCAGCTATTATCCAAACACTTTTTTTGATTGCCGCTTGTTAATCATGAGTCATGGCGATTGTTTGTAACACCCAACACCAGCAACACATGGCCTCTGGTCTGGCGCAAGAGGCTATCAAAAGGCTTTAGCCTCGCAGTCGGGGCTAAAGAGACTGTGAAAGTATTTCAAATACTCGCAAAAAGGTGTTTTTTATTTTCGTAAGCCTTTGTTTTAAGTAGAGACTGGAGTGAAAAAACGTGTTTTTTCACTCCGATGGGCAAGCTTACGTTAATTCTTTCACAGTCTCTAAAGCTTTCCACAAGCAGACCCATCATTCCGGCAACTTTCATGCTAAGACTAGGCGAATACCTCGACAAGACAATAAGTTTCCTATTATGAAACAATATTGAAATAAATTAAATATTGGTGCATTATTTAAACATAATCGCACTGATATGGGTTCATGGCTTAAGCCTAAGCCCTAGGTGTTTATCAATCCATAACGATTCCCTTCTTTACAAATAACCATTAAGCCCTTATCTATCAATGGCCTATCAGTGTTTCTCCAACTCCTCTACAAAACGCTTTGCCACTTGGCAAGCCTCTTGCTTACCCTTAAAGCAAGGAAGCCTTAACGCAAAGGAACCTGTTTTGGTTTAAGTGTTACATAGGCTAGGCAACGGTTAGCTAGTTAGTCCCGCTTAGCCGCCCATAACGAGGAAGCCCCCATGTTAAATTCAACGTATTTACTAAATGTCAACTTTAGATGGCCTATCGACTGGTCAGGCGCAAACTTAGGCACAGCCTTAATGGTCGTTTTTAGCGTGCTATTGGTGCTAGAAACCGCCGCACCCAGAGATGTGATGCCTTCCCGACGCTTGCGCCAATCATACTTGACCAACATGGGCCTGTTTGTTGCCAACAGCTTGGCGATGTCATTTTTATCCGCCTCTAGCCTAATGGCTTTGGCAGAACGCCATGCCCTAACGGGTGTGTTATCTGCCCTACCCAGCCCCGCAGGAAAAGCCGTCATCGCCTTGTTGTTGCTGGATTTGCTGATGTATGTGTGGCATGTCGCCAGCCACCGCTATCTGTGTTTGTGGATGTTCCATAGGGTGCATCACAACGACCGCTGCGTAAACTTATCCACGGCTTTTCGGGTGCATATTTTGGAGTTGCTGATTATCCATGTGTTAAAAGCCTTGCTGATACTGGCCTTAGGCATAGAAGCGACGGTGTTGCTGGCTAGCGAAGCGGTCATGACAGGCTTTATCTTGTTTCACCACACCAACATCCGTTTTGCGGGTGAAAAATGGCTAGGTTATATCTTTATCGTACCCGCGATGCACCGCACCCACCATTCCTTGCAACGCCACGAACATGACAGCAATTACGGTGCGGTGTTGTCGATATGGGACCGGCTATTTGGCACTTTAGCCAAACAAACGGCGGCGCAATTGGGGATTAAAGGCGAATCGCCCCAACACTTGCTAGGATTAATACAGTTCGGCTGTCGTTGGCCCACCGTTGTTACCGCCCCCGTAGCCGTTAATTTAGAGGCCATGATTGCCGAAGCGGCTTATTACAAAGCTGAAAAACGCGGTTTTAGCCCCGGCGACGACTTGCGGGATTGGCTAGAGGCCAAAAAAGACATACTGGCGTTGGTATATGGTGATAAAGGCTTTACCGTCAAGACGGCTGTAAAGCCACAATGGGGATCGGCAAACCACCCTAACCGACTGTTGCACGGTTAGCCTAAGCACCCGCTACGCCGCTGCGTAGCGGGCAATCGGCGAGGGCTTATTGCAATAATTTGACCGCTTGTTTGGCGGCTTCAAGTTTGGCTTTTTCTTTGACTGTCTTATCCAGCCCACGCGTTGATTTGGGCAATTTTGCTTTTAACTTTTTCAGGGTTTGTTTGTCGTTGACGACGGCTTTCAGGTCTTGCTTGGTTTTTTCTGGGACGGCATTAAGCAGCTCTTGCTTGGCGGCCTCGGTGGCAATAGCTTGTACGGGGGCTTTCAGGGCATCGGGCGCATTTTTTACGCTGTCTTTCAGCTTATTGGCGGTTTCTAACGTTTCTACCGCCGTCACGGCTTCTTTAGGCAAGGCTGCTGTAGCGGCATTTTTTAGCAATTGTTTTCCGGCACTGTTTAAAACGTCTTCTGCCAGCGCATTGCCAGACAGCAATAACAAGGCGGTCATTAATAAGGCGTTAGTGTGTTTCATTGTCGTATCCTCTCTGTGGTGGGTAAAGCAAAAGCATACCAAAACCAAACTGAACAACCAATGAATTGCCTTAGCAATTGTTGGGTATCCCACCACCTAGCGGCATCTCCGCCCATTATGGCAACATCGCTATCTACACACTCGCTGTAAAAGCCATCAAAATACCAAACGCTCCCAACTGCGTTTGCCCATTGAAATTTGCGTTCAGCAAATACAAAATAGCAGCCAAGCACTGCCTAGTTACCAAGCTTAGTTTTCCAATCATTCCCAACATCAACCATGATTGCAGAATCCGAAGATTGCTTCTTGGCAAAACCTGACCTATCCCAAAAACATAACCCTACCAGCAACTTATGTCTTGCACTTACATTCATGGCTACTCAAAATCTGAGCAAACGCGACTGATAGAACAAGCGAAAACCCTCGCACCCATTGTTTTTGGTGGCTTGCGTTTTCACGATTCAGAGACACTTTTAGAGATTGGTTGCGGGGTAGGCGCACAAACAAAACAACTCCTAGAACGATGGCCCCAATTAAAAATAACATCTATCGACAAAAGCCCCGCCCATTTGGCGGCAGCGGCAAACAACTTACGCACTGAAATTTCTGAAGGCCAAACCTGTTTAATCAGGGCCCAAGCCGAAGCCCTGCCATTTCATGCAAATCTATTTGATACGGTATTAACAATTTGGGTACTTGAACACGTTTTGCAGCTCACGTTAATTTTGTCCGAGGCGGTACGCGTACTAAAACCCGGAGGCCGTATCTTGTTGACCGAGGTTGATAACAGCACTCTCCGGTTTTTTCTAAGAAACA
>JABFST010000132.1 GCA_013140465.1 Methylococcaceae bacterium | reverse complement strand
GTAAAGTGTTGGGCAAGCATTATCCGGTCAGCCCCCAAATGATGGCGTGGTCCTACCGGGCTTTGGCGCGGCGCGTGCTTAGCAGTGGCGTAGGGCAGCATTCGCTGTGGTTGGTCATGGCGGAAACCGCAACCGGGTTGGGTTATGGGGTGTTTGAAGCGGCTTGTTTTGAGGGCGTAAAAAATGCCTTGTTTATGCAGACGACGCGGTATTTTTTGTCGGGCATAGAGCGGCTGGCGTTTGAAGAGGCGCATAGTCACGCCACTGACTTTTTTCTGTATTATCCTAGCCAGCCTGAGGACAGGCAGCGGTTTTTGACGGCAGATACCTTGGTGCTGATCGACGACGAAATCAGCACGGGCAACACCTTTTTGCGCTTGATTAAAGCCTATCAAGCCGTAAATCCTAAGCTTGCTAAAGTGTTTATCGTCAGTTTGGTCAATTTTGCCCATGCCGACGACCGTGCCGCCTTAGAGGCACAAACAGGCGTGGCGGTGGAGTGGGTGTGTTTTCGGGAAGGCGTGCTGCGTTTTGAAGACCACCATAATCATGCTATAGACAGCATCAGCGTTAATGTGTCGGGTAACGGCGCGTGCAAAAAACATTTGCTGGCCTGGCCCGGACGTTTGGGGATGACCCGGCCTATCCGTTGGGAGGCTGATATGCTGGCGCAATTAAGGCCGTATCTAAGCCCGCAACCCGATACCCGCCCAGTCTTGGTGTTGGGGACGGGAGAATGTAACGCCCCTGCCTATTTGTTAGGCCGCGCCCTGGAAATCCAAGGCTATCCGGTTAAGGTACAAAGCACGACGCGCTCGCCTATCCATCTGGGCAATGATATTGCCTCGGTGTGCCAATTTACCGACAACTATGAAGACGATATTGTTAATTTTGTCTACAACCTCAACCCTAGTGAGTATCAGGCTATCATACTCTGTCATGAAACCCCGTTGAACGCGCCATTGCTGGATAGGCTACAAGCTTGGAACGCCATCAGTGCCCGCTTTGAACTTCTGCCGCAAACTCCACACCATGCAAAGTTACATTTTTTTAGACCTTGATGACACCTTGTTCCAAACCCTTAGAAAATGCCCCGACCATCCCCAATTAGCCGCGCGTACCCATTTGCCTGACGGCACGCCGCATTCGTTTGCGACCCACCAGCAACAATGGTTATGGGAATGGCTGGCGAAAGGTTTTAAAATTGTTCCGGTCACGGGGCGCGATGCTTATGCGTTTGCACGCGTGATGCTGACTTTTCAGGAAGAAGTGGTGCTTAACCACGGTGCGGTTATTTTAGACAAACATCGCCATATAGATGCGTATTGGATGGAGGGCATGATGCGTGCTTTGCCTGAGTACCATGCCTTATTACTGGATTTGTGGACGGATTTGGTGATTCATTGCCAACGCGATCGGGGTTACAAGCCCCACTTGGTAAGCGATTTTGACACGACCTGGTATGGCGTCATCAAACATCAAGACGGCACGGAACAACCCTTACAAGCACTATTGGACAGCCATATCAAAAACCATCCTGCGATAGTGGACGGGCGCTTATACTGGCATTTGAACGGCAACAACTTGGCGGTATTGCCAAAAATTATCAACAAAGCCAGCGCAGTCAGCTATTTGCTAGAACGATACCAACGCCAACACCCGAATTTAGTCACTTTTGGTGCTGGCGACAGCAATTCCGACGCGCCGTTTATGGCTTTGTGCGATTATGCGCTCATCCCTAAAAACACCCAATTGTCCACGGCGTTGGCGTTTAAGTCATGACGCATTTTACTGGCAGTTACGGCACGGAAGATGTCGCGTTTTTGCTCAATCCCGTCGATTTGCCCGACACCCCTGTCCACCTTAAAGAAACCCTGATCCAATCGGGGCAACAGCATTATTCGCAGTTGCTGACCCATGAAGCGTTGCCGCCGGATGATTATATCGAACTGTTCCGGCGTGCTTTGGACAGCAACCAAGATAAACTCGCCCAGCATTTGTTGGTGTTGGCGCGGGCTATTTGCCGCACCCGCCCGCAGGGGATTACCTTGGTGTCATTAGCGCGTGCGGGTACGCCAATTGGCGTATTGCTCAAACATATCTTAGCGCGGTATTTTGCGCGGGATGCGGCTCATTATTCGATTTCCATCCTCAGGGACGTGGGTATAGATGCCAATGCACTCCGCTATATCGTGCAGAATCACCCCGCCGAAAGCGTGGTGTTTGTCGATGGCTGGACAGGTAAAGGCGTGATCGCGCGGCAACTGTGCGCGAGTTTACAAACTTTTGCAAAAAGTGATGGCATCGTGCTGGCACCTGAGTTGTATGTGCTGACCGATTTGTGCGGTTATGCCGCCGTTGCCGCTACCTGCGAGGATTATCTGATACCTTCGTGCATTTTAAACGCCACGGTGTCTGGCTTAATCAGCCGCACCGTGTATCGGCCCGACCAGGCCCAGCCCGGCGATTTTCACAGCTGTTTGTATTATGCGCAGTTTGCCGGATATGATTTATCGGCTTATTTTGTCAACACCGTGCTGGCGGCAGTCGAAGGCGTTTGGCAACGTGGCGCAGACCTGCCGCACACGCCGCCGGATCCGGCGCAGTTACAGGCGGTTTCGGCACACTGCTTGGCACAACTAAGTGCGCGTTACCATATCCGTCACGCCAACAGCATCAAGCCCGGCATAGGCGAAGCCACCCGGGTCTTGCTGCGCCGCGAGGCCAGAGCCTTGTTGTTGCAAGACGACACTGCCGAAGCCACGCAACATTTGCGCTGGCTGGCAGCCGCCAAAGCCATACCCATTACCGTTATCCCCGATTTGCCCTACCGAGCGGTCGCATTAATCAACGAGAGAGCATTATGAACAAGCACACAAAACTGATCTCACCTTGGCAAATGGGCGCACCCTTATACATGCCGGGCAATCGCCGCGACATTATCGACATTGCCAATGGCGATAAATACGCCATGTTGCGGGCGATGATATTTTGCACTGAAGATGCGGTCTCGGCCGCCGATGTAGACAGCTGTGTACGCCATATCGGCTTGTGCTTGCAAGGCTTTCGGGAATCACACAGCCGGTTCCGCTTTATCCGCGCCCGCAATCCCGAGATTTTGGCTAGGTTATTAGATTTGCCAGACATCGACAAAATTGATGGCTTTGTGCTGCCCAAGTTTAACCAAAGCGTGTTCCATGCTTATTTTGACCAACTGAAAGGCACGCCGTTTAAAGCCATGCCCACGCTCGAAACCCCAGAAGTATTTGATAGCCACGCTATGATCGAATTGCGCCAAGCCTTGTTGCAGCCCGACATCGCCGAACGCGTGCTGATGCTTAGGATAGGCGGCAACGACTTGATGAATCTGCTAGGCTTGCGCAGGCCACGCGCACTGACTTTATACGACACGCCGCTGGCCCATGTGATTGCGCAATTGGTGACAATATTTAAGCCTTACGGCTTTGCCTTGTCCGCGCCTGTGTTTGAATATTTGGATGATGTCGCCACCTTGCAAAAAGAAATCCAACTGGACTTGGCGCATGGCTTGATAGGCAAAACCGCGATTCACCCTAGCCAAGTCCCCGCCATAGAACACTGCTATGCCGTAGACAAAGAAGACTACGATATGGCAGTGCGGCTATGCGCCCAAGAAGCCCCCGCCGTGTTTAAAATGCACAACGCCATGTGCGAAGTAGCCACCCACCAACAATGGGCGGCTGGCATCCTCAGCCGCGAAGCCAGTTATGGGCTTAAAAACGCCGTGTCATTGCAGGAAGTGGCGGAGTGGTCGGTGTGAAGTTAGGTTTTCACTAAGTGTGCAGGGTTGTTTTATAGACCCAAGTAAGGGCTTGTTAGGTTGATGATTATTCTTTTGATGGATATAATACCCATTTATGGGGGATAATATGCTTAAAGTCGCTTCTTTTTTTGCTGGCATTGGTGGTTTCGACTTAGGGTTAGAGCAAGCAGGTATGGAAGTCGTTTTTCAATGCGAAATAAACCCGTTTTGCCAAAAAGTGCTAAAAAAGCATTGGCCTCATGTCAGCTTATATGGCGATATTAAGCAAATATCCCCTCAAAATATTCCGGTTGAGGCGCAATTATGGTGTGGCGGTTTCCCCTGTCAGGATTTGTCGCTTGCTAATCAAGGCAAAAGAAAGGGCTTAGAAGGTGAAAGAAGTGGACTGTTTTACAGATATGGTGAACTTATCTCCCACCACAAACCCAGATGGGTCATTATTGAAAATGTTCCCGGCTTGCTCAACAGCCACCAAGGGGAAGATTTCCGAATTCTCATCAAAAAATTGGATGAACTCGGGTATGGTGTTTCGTGGCGAGTATTTGATGCAAAATATTTTGGAACACCCCAACGTCGTCGTCGGGTCTACCTTGTCGGCAGTCTTGGAAACCTCCGCTCCGCGCAAGTACTTTTTGAACCCCAACCATTTGCAATCCCTTTTGGATCGCGCCCAGATACGCCAGAAACCCTTGCCTCTGCCGCTACAAAACATTCTACAAACCCAGATCACTATGTGTTCCAACATGCTGGAATTGGACGCAAGCCCTCCGCAGGCCCCCAAGCTAAAGGATGGCGAAACGACGGCGAAAGCTACACCCTCGACAGCAGAGGCAGCGCAGATGCTGTATGTAAGACGCTTGATGCCTTCCGAGTGCGAGACTCTTCAGGGTTTTCCGAAAGGTTGGACGGAAATAGATACAGGGCAGTAGGTAATGCCGTTTGTGTGCATGTCGCACGATGGTTAGGGGAACGGATTGTACTGGTAGATGCCGAATGGCAACAAGCGGCTCAAAGCAAATCTTCAAAAGGTTCTGCAAATAGGGAATTGCAAGCAGTGCCTTGATTAGTGATGGCTTGTATGAAAAAACTGTAATTTGTAAATAGCGATTGTTCAGAATCGATTTTTAAGGGTATGGATTGCGGTGCGCAAGCGGGTATAAAAGCGTTGTCTGATTTATCTTCAACAAAAGTCAGCAAAGCCAGTGTCCAGTTGGCATTTTTTAAATCCGGGAAAATGGTTGTGGCTTGTAGTCTAGGCAACAAATACTGATAAATCATTGGCCCTACACAAAACACGATTCGTCCGCCTGTTAGCATGGCGGCATTGCCTTTAACCAAAAATTGCTCTTGTTGCCGTCTCCAAGCATTTGTCACCAACGGAGCCGTTTTGTTGACGGGTTCAGTTAGGGCTACAAGCCCTTGTTCCCAATGAGTGATATGCTTGGTTAAATCGCCTGTGCTGGTTGTTTCTCCTCCGCCTTGCATTTCAAGCACTACTGGGCGGTCAGCATTATAGCCAGCGTTTATTTTAGGGTTACGTCGCCACATGACATAGTCCGCTGAGTAGTCACTGTCTGGGCTAACAGGAATGGCCACTTCCCTTTTTACCAAAACCTCTTGTCGGGTAATTTCGGGGTCAAAAATTTCTTTTGCTACATTGTGCAGTACCGTTTTTTGATGTTCATTAAGGGCAATCGGCCTTTTTGCCGTGCCTTTATGGGTGGCGCACAAGCGATGCGAACACACTATCCATAATTCTTGTGTCTTTACATTCCTAACGGAACAAACAGGCTTATCGCCTCGTTTGGCTTTATCGCAATGTGAGTTTTTAAAGGGGCAAGAAAGAGTGGGCTTATCTGGATTATTTGAGTTTTTTGAAATGGCGGGAACCGATACAGTAAACCCTTGATCGGTTCTAATACCCAGATATTCGGCAACAATAACAGCCATTAAAATTTTTCCTTTGTTTTAGCGAATATTTCTAATAATTGGTGGGGATGCCGCTCAAGGGCTTGGGCAATTTTAATAATATTAATAAGTGCCAAATTGTGTTCACCCCGTTCGATGCCGCCCAAATAACTCCGGTCTAAACCAGCGCGTTCTGCCAACTCTTCTTGGGATAGTCCGCTTTGGATGCGGACATTTCTTAAGCTTTGGCCAAATAATACCAGTTGTGTTTTTTTGTATTGTTCATCCATACCTTAAGCCCTTGTGTGTATCGGGGTATGTTAGTTTTGTGATGGATATATTTCCACGGGATATAATTCCCAATCAGAAGATATAGATTGAACCAAGCTTTATTTATGGCTTGCTGGCGAACCGACGCGTGCGGGTGTGGTCAATCGCTAAACACGACCAACATGTTACCTTAATCACTAACATCCACCCCCGAATTACGCTACACTAAAACAATTTTAAACCACAGGAGTCACACCATGAGTTTCGATAATTTTTTAAGCCAATTAAAAGCCAAAGCCAGCGAGTTAAAAACAGAGGCGTTAAAGTTTAAAAACAAAGACTTTTTAAATGCCGCAATGGCGGGCTCGGCGCTGGTGGCTATGGCGGATGGCAGCATCAGTTCCGAAGAAAAACAAAAAATGATTAAGTTCATTGAAAACAATGATGCCTTGTCGGTATTCACGACTAGCGATGTGATTAAAGCGTTTCAAGATTATGTCGGGCAGTTGGAGTTTGATAAAGACATAGGCGAAGCCAAGGCATATCAGGCATTAGGCAAGCTAAAGACAAACTCGGAAGCCGCGCGTTTGTTGGTGCGCATGATTATCGCCATCGCTTCGTCGGATGGCAATTTTGATGCCCAAGAAAAGAAAGTCGCCGTTAGAATCGCCAAAGAATTGGCAGTGGATCCGGCGGAATTTGAGTTGTAACCCTAACTGGCCCAGGCTGGGGTTTGGCATAAAACCCCTAATCCAGCCTATGGGGCTGTTGTTGACTGTTTAGCATCGGCCCTATGTGCCTAACCCAAAGGTCCTATCATGAATTTATTATCTATACTAAAACGAGGGCTGATAGCCAGCCTATTCGTCACCCCGATGAGTTACGCCAGTGTTGTGGCAACATTTGACGACCTCTTGTTGCCGCCCGCCCAAAATTCGGCCTCGGGCTTAGCCTTTACCAATCCCACCAGCAGCCTCAGCTATCAAGGCATTACTTGGGACAGCCGATTTTCCGTGGTCGGCAACCAATACCGTGTTGATGCCCCCAACGGTCCTTTATTTGGTTTGCCGCATTCAGGCCAATATTTTGTCACTAACCAAAATGGCGACACCGGACTGACTATTACCACCGACCAAGTCCTAATGGGTGCCTGGTTTGGGCGTAACCAATATTATGGATTTACTGAGGGCGGTGCTGACCAAGTCACCATCTTCGCTTTGGCTGGTACTACCCCATTGGCCTCGGTGGTTTTTGACTTGGTCGATAATTTTGTTGGCTTACCCGAACCATTGGCATTTGTCGATACCAGCCTATTTGCCAGCTTAAGCGGCATTACTGGGTATCGCATCGACAGGCGCGAGCTGGTGCCAGACTCCGGCCATTGGGTGGCAGATGATTTTCAGTTTGTCAGTGCCAACAGCGTGCCAGAGCTAGGTTTGTCGGTGATGCTAGGCATTGGTTTGGGCGGCTTGGCAATCGCCCTGCGCCGACGGCTAAGCTAAACACGAGGTCTCTAGCAACTTTAAAGGCTTGCCGCCCAGATGGTAAGCCTTCAAAGTTTATGCGTTTTGATTGCAGCCCCTTTGTTC
This sequence comes from Methylococcaceae bacterium, assembly GCA_013140465.1. Classification (GTDB taxonomy): domain Bacteria; phylum Pseudomonadota; class Gammaproteobacteria; order Methylococcales; family Methylomonadaceae; genus Methylobacter_C. The sequence goes on along the minus strand of JABFST010000132.1, from coordinate 23,021 downwards.
TCCTACATGGCTCTTAGCTAGACAGATTTGCTCAAATTTTTGGCATGTTTACGCTAAATCCTCGTAACTTCTCATGAGTGGCAGGCTAAAGACCTGCGAGGTTTATAAAACCTCGCAGGTATAGCACCATTGCCTACAACTAAATTCGCTTCGAGTATTTTCTAAGCTGCCTGTGCGGCAGTGAACATTTTAATTGATCCCAGCTCAAACCAGCCATCTTTCTAAGCTGCCTGTGCGGCAGTGAACGACGGTAGTCAAGTCATTGTGCAGTTTTCTAATTTTCTAAGCTGCCTGTGCGGCAGTGAACGCCATTACACCATCGGTCGGCTACTCTATTACTTTCTAAGCTGCCTGTGCGGCAGTGAACCACCTCACACCCTGAGTGAGTTTGTTGATACTTTTCTAAGCTGCCTGTGCGGCAGTGAACCCGCTTAAACGGCAAAAAGATTTTAGTATTAATTTCTAAGCTGCCTGTGCGGCAGTGAACGTAATCCGTGGCTTGCCGACCCATGAGCATCTTTTCTAAGCTGCCTGTGCGGCAGTGAACTCAGGAAAGGTGTGCAAAATCGCCAGCTAAGGTTTCTAAGCTGCCTGTGCGGCAGTGAACTCAAACCTTGGATCAGCTGAAAATATTGATGTTTTCTAAGCTGCCTGTGCGGCAGTGAACTTACAGGGGCAATGATTTGCATGTGTGCGGCTTTTCTAAGCTGCCTGTGCGGCAGTGAACTACTGTTTTACCTATGCGTGAGCTGCAAGCATTTTCTAAGCTGCCTGTGCGGCAGTGAACAAGCTAAATCAGCTGAATGGTACGGAGATACAGTTTCTAAGCTGCCTGTGCGGCAGTGAACAACTACTATGTCCAGCGTAACCAGAATCAAACTTTCTAAGCTGCCTGTGCGGCAGTGAACAGTGCGCACACGGGCGGGAAAGAGTCTTTTACTTTCTAAGCTGCCTGTGCGGCAGTGAACTTTAGGATTGCTGCGATTACCCGCGTTAATGTTTTCTAAGCTGCCTGTGCGGCAGTGAACACACCCAGAGACTGCAACGAGCTGTTTAGAACTTTCTAAGCTGCCTGTGCGGCAGTGAACAACTTAGGCCGTTATATGCGTGGCTTGTATCTTTTCTAAGCTGCCTGTGCGGCAGTGAACATTTAGAACACTTTCTCAAATGCTTTTCCATATTTCTAAGCTGCCTGTGCGGCAGTGAACTTGCTTTCCTCTTCAGCATTCATTTCGCTTTCTTTCTAAGCTGCCTGTGCGGCAGTGAACAGCTACATTAAGCATTGGTTTGTTTTCCGCTATTTCTAAGCTGCCTGTGCGGCAGTGAACGCAAGCAATATCCCGAGGAGGTGATTCTCTATTTTCTAAGCTGCCTGTGCGGCAGTGAACTTCTCAAATTCTCCGAGACCTAATACTTTTCTTTTCTAAGCTGCCTGTGCGGCAGTGAACAAACCCCGGCGGCTGAAGAAAATAAAAAACTATTTCTAAGCTGCCTGTGCGGCAGCGAACTAGCTGGTGACACTGTTTGGGTTGCGTTTATTTTTCTAAGCTGCCTGTGCGGCAGTGAACGAAGGCTATAAAACCTCAAGCAAGCATCCTCTTTTCTAAGCTGCCTGTGCGGCAGTGAACTCATACACAAAGCTTTGGCTTTCTAGTCTGTATTTCTAAGCTGCCTGTGCGGCAGTGAACCTTTTTGGCATTCAATGCACAATTAGCACCAATTTCTAAGCTGCCTGTGCGGCAGTGAACCTAAGCCAGTATTCAAGAACTCAAGCACAAAAGTTTCTAAGCTGCCTGTGCGGCAGTGAACGATGCCGATTTTATGATGCCGGGTATGTTCATTTTCTAAGCTGCCTGTGCGGCAGTGAACAGCAGTTTTATTTTTGCGAATGTCCCTTTGCTTTTCTAAGCTGCCTGTGCGGCAGTGAACATCAATATGCACTTAAAAAAAATGAGCCACGCTTTCTAAGCTGCCTGTGCGGCAGTGAACCAAAAGTGCCTTGGTAGCGTGGGTGATTCTTTTTTCTAAGCTGCCTGTGCGGCAGTGAACAACCAAAACAGGCCAAGCCTTGGCGGCTCTGATTTCTAAGCTGCCTGTGCGGCAGTGAACCTAAAAAGGCGCCCGTTTAAAATTATTATTTGTTTCTAAGCTGCCTGTGCGGCAGTGAACTAGATAGGCTACACGCATGAGAAAAAAGCGCAATTTCTAAGCTGCCTGTGCGGCAGTGAACCGCGATGTCTGGTAACAAGAAAAATTGCACGGTTTCTAAGCTGCCTGTGCGGCAGTGAACCGCACGGCTATTTATCAAAAGTGGCAGCAAATTTTCTAAGCTGCCTGTGCGGCAGTGAACTTCCAGCGTTGGGCGGTTGTAAACGGCACGCTTTTCTAAGCTGCCTGTGCGGCAGTGAACATGTAGTTCAGCAAGGTCTTTTTTTGGAGTGATTTCTAAGCTGCCTGTGCGGCAGTGAACTTTTTGGCGGAGCGGGCTAAAGATCACATTACTTTCTAAGCTGCCTGTGCGGCAGTGAACACAAAATATATGTGTACAAAATACAATAAATCTTTCTAAGCTGCCTGTGCGGCAGTGAACAACAGATTGAAATAACCCAAATAAAAGCACATTTTCTAAGCTGCCTGTGCGGCAGTGAACTGCCCACCTTAGGCATCACCAAAATAGCCGCCGTTTCTAAGCTGCCTGTGCGGCAGTGAACGCTGCGCCTATTTTTCGTTTTTCTCCGGTTATTTTCTAAGCTGCCTGTGCGGCAGTGAACTTCCAGCAACTACGGATGATTCGTTTTTAAGCTTTCTAAGCTGCCTGTGCGGCAGTGAACTCACCAAGCTCTGGCATAAGTCTATTAAATCTTTTCTAAGCTGCCTGTGCGGCAGTGAACTATTGCTGGGGCTTTTTTAGTAATTAAGAATATTTCTAAGCTGCCTGTGCGGCAGTGAACTTTGTTTGTCTGTCATAGTTTTCTCTTTTTTCTTTCTAAGCTGCCTGTGCGGCAGTGAACTTTAGACAAAACGGCAAGGCCGTGTGGACTGATTTCTAAGCTGCCTGTGCGGCAGTGAACGGAAGCAAGCCAAAAGAAAGTAGCTCAATTAATTTCTAAGCTGCCTGTGCGGCAGTGAACGTAAAATGAATGATGAAAGTATGAAATTAATATTTCTAAGCTGCCTGTGCGGCAGTGAACGTCAAGCTTGGCCTTCTTTTTTTCCTCGAACTTTTCTAAGCTGCCTGTGCGGCAGTGAACGTCAAGCTTGGCCTTCTTTTTTTCCTCGAACTTTTCTAAGCTGCCTGTGCGGCAGTGAACATCTACGCGGGGCATGTCCACCCTGAATAACTTTTCTAAGCTGCCTGTGCGGCAGTGAACCACGGCGGCACTGGGCGGCGATGAGCATACTGTTTCTAAGCTGCCTGTGCGGCAGTGAACCACAAATTGATCGCGTATGGGTGTGGTAATCCTTTCTAAGCTGCCTGTGCGGCAGTGAACTGGTGATGGTTAATGCGATATTAAGCCTGTTATTTCTAAGCTGCCTGTGCGGCAGTGAACACAAATTTACCGATACTTTCCCTTGAATTAAATTTCTAAGCTGCCTGTGCGGCAGTGAACCAGGGCAGGTATTGGTGTCTACGCTGGCATATTTTCTAAGCTGCCTGTGCGGCAGTGAACCCTGAAATTAGCAAGGGAGGTGCTAGTTATAATTTCTAAGCTGCCTGTGCGGCAGTGAACAACATGAAAGAAATACAAGACCTGATATTAAATTTCTAAGCTGCCTGTGCGGCAGTGAACTGAGTTTTACGGCACAAGCGCGTATTTTTATTTTTCTAAGCTGCCTGTGCGGCAGTGAACGCGTCCCGTACAAAGCCCTGAACGCATGAGGATTTTCTAAGCTGCCTGTGCGGCAGTGAACCCTAAAGTTAGCCTGTGCAGGTCCTTCTTTATTTTCTAAGCTGCCTGTGCGGCAGTGAACAGCACGCCAAACTCTGTTTGGAGGTCGTCAATTTTCTAAGCTGCCTGTGCGGCAGTGAACGTGTAACCTACCTAGAAATGCAGGACTGTTATTTTCTAAGCTGCCTGTGCGGCAGTGAACGTTTCTCAGGACGAAGTGTTATCCATGATTTTTTTCTAAGCTGCCTGTGCGGCAGTGAACTAGCCGGTGCGGCCCAAACCTTATCCCAGGCTTTTCTAAGCTGCCTGTGCGGCAGTGAACACTCATCATGTCCCTATGGCGGCACTTTGTCCTTTCTAAGCTGCCTGTGCGGCAGTGAACGGAGCAGTGCAGGATACGGACTGGTCAACACATTTCTAAGCTGCCTGTGCGGCAGTGAACTAAACAATAAATCGTTTCTCAAAACTAATTCATTTCTAAGCTGCCTGTGCGGCAGTGAACATGTTTCAGCTGGGGTTTAATCTGCCCCTGTTTTTCTAAGCTGCCTGTGCGGCAGTGAACGGTATCTGTAGCTATTGAAGAAACTAGTTTAATTTCTAAGCTGCCTGTGCGGCAGTGAACTTTTTCTTGGCTTTCCTGATTCTTTCCACTATTTTCTAAGCTGCCTGTGCGGCAGTGAACGATTACATTTGAAAAACGAGACGTTGTAGGGATTTCTAAGCTGCCTGTGCGGCAGTGAACCTTGTCCGGTTGGTTCAGTACGAACAGTTGATTTTCTAAGCTGCCTGTGCGGCAGTGAACCTCATATTCAAACCACGCCTATTTTCACATTCTTTCTAAGCTGCCTGTGCGGCAGTGAACTTTGTGTACCCAATTCTCAAAATCCCTCATCAGTTTCTAAGCTGCCTGTGCGGCAGTGAACTAGAATGTGTTCCAGTTACATGCAATGGCGGATTTCTAAGCTGCCTGTGCGGCAGTGAACACAATTCAGGATTCTATAAATGAGGTTCGACATTTCTAAGCTGCCTGTGCGGCAGTGAACATAAAAATTGGTGAGTGGCAAGAAATAGTGTTGTTTCTAAGCTGCCTGTGCGGCAGTGAACCTTTCCAGAAAATCCGCTTTCTTGAATTTGTGGTTTCTAAGCTGCCTGTGCGGCAGTGAACAAGACCAAAAAACAGGTTTATAACCCGCTCCCTTTCTAAGCTGCCTGTGCGGCAGTGAACTGACCTTAAACACCCCTAAAGCCAGCCGCATAGCAGTATACAGAAGATTTAACGGGTTTACCCCATCCCTAAAACACTATTATGCAACTGGCTGATTTATCTATATTTTTAAAAAGCGTTAAAAACTTGGGTCAAAATGGGTTGTTAAGCTGGCTATGCGGGAATAGCCAGCTTGTCAACAACTCTATTTTGTTAATCTGCCTATTGCGGCAATTGGCAATACAAATCAAAACTCCGGTACTGTGGCGACAGCACTTAAGCCATAGCTGCTAAATGCCGCTGCCGACGGTGCTGACACCAGCGTTTTTTTAATCCACAAACAAAACGTCTGCCCACCACTTAAGCTTTTTAGGCGGATAAACGGGGTTGGGACGCTTTTTTTCGGTAGCTCACAATAGCGGAACTGGGTTTTGTAATCCTTGTCAGGGGGTGGCGTTACGGTCAGGCCAATCTCCCCGAACAATGCCGTGTGCATATCCACGCCGTGACGCTTGGCATACCGCCTCGCCAAGCGTTCTTTGTTGGTTTTCGGCTGCTCGCGTTGGTAGATGGCGTAACCCGTTATTTTTGCGGGCACGGGGCGGATGCTGGTGCAATGGACATAGTCACTCAGGCGAGCTAACCAGTGGCTGGCGTTAAATTGGCTTAGGGTGGCTTCGTGTTCTGCAAACACGCGTAATTTGCTGCCCAACAAGCTGTATTTTTCGCCTTGCACATACTCAGGAAACGCCACCCCCATCGGCACACGGCCTTGGTCGTCTTGCATTGCCACTAAGCCTAGGTGGAGTTGTTGGTAGACTTTTGACCAGAGGAAATGTATGCCCACTTCGGGATTAGGCAGTAAGGTGATTTCCAGAAAATAGTTCATGACCTATTCCTTGCCGCTTTGTCCAAATACGCCCCCGCGCACCAACACCGCCATAACGTAATGTTCTTGGTTGGGGTCGGTGAGTTTTTCGCCTAAGGCAAAACGGTCGAACAAAGTATAAAAGTCGGCTTTTTCTTTTGGATTTCGGAAGGCTTTGCCAAGGTTGGTGACTGAACCATAGGGTTCGATAGCGATGGGGCCAATTTGGACATCGGCAAAGCTGGGATACCAAGTGTCAATGGTACGCAAAGCGTTGCCAATTTTTTGTGAGTGCAAAGCGGCAACACCGTTCACTTCGTACAATATTTTGCTTTTATCGCCTTTGCCTTTGTCCAATACTAGTTCTTCACTGGGATATACTTCTTGGGCGTTACCAATCAGGACGTAGGCTTCTACGGTGATGAGCAAATAAGGCAGTTTACCACTGAGTGCCAAGGCGATTTGGTCGGCTAAGGTTTGCAAAGCGGGGCTATCGGTATTGAAGTCGCGTAGCGAAAATTGTTTGCCGTCGAAGATCAACGGCTGGCTGTCTCCAATGCTGACAACGACTTCAATTTTTTCTGCGCCAACGCGGTTGCGCCAGAGGTAGCGACCATTGGCTATGTTGATGGCGTAACGTTTTGCCAATTCGGTAAAGCCTGTTTGTTCGACATAGGCTAGTGCAGCAACGGGGTAGCGTTCGTTAAATAGGGGGCCGTTGCTGGCGGAAGGTTTGTCGATGCCACCCAACACTTTCAAAGTGAACGATAAGCGCAAGGTGTCTTGGTGTTCGCCCAAGGCACAGGCATCAACTTTTTGTAAGTTGGGTTTTTCAACTTCGGCGTTGAGTTTTAGCGGATCGTTTTGAATGGTCGGTTTTAGTCGGTTAGAAATAGTGCCACGCACGGATTTTTCGTTCAATTTAAGCGGCGTAGATTGATACAACGGTGTTCTCTCTTCTTTCGGCTTTTGTTGCTGTTCTTCTTGATATTTTTTAAGCCGTTCGGGGTTGCGGCGAATAGCGTCAGCTTCTCGACCTTTGTTCCAAGTTGTGCCGTATAAATAGCCGTCAGAAGGCACAAGTTTTTTTTCAAAAGCCAATACAGTTGCGTCGTTTTTAGTTGCCATGAGTTTATGCTCCAAAGATGTTTGAGGTTGAATAAGTTGCGGTTGAAAGGGTTTGGCAAAGGTATAAGTTTTGTTCCAGATCGACATGGGTTTGCCAGAGCATGTCGTTTAGGTTGTTAATGCGGTAAGGCATGACAAATTCGCCAAGCGTGACCACGCTTTCAGCGAAGCGGTGCGGGACGTTGGGATCGCGTTGGTTTTTGGCTGTACCCAGTTCGGATATGCCCTGAAAACCTGTGGCTATGGGCACCAGCCACCCCGCCGTTTTACGTTTGCTGGTCCAAGTCACTTTGCCATCGTCATCTTGCTGGGCGCGGTGCATGAGCTTAAGGTGATCCAGCAAAGCGTCCAGCGCGTCTTTGTTTTCTTCGTGCATGGTTTGTTGCATCAAATCGCGACGCTCGATTAGGACATAACCCAGCATGAGTTTTTTAAGGACTTTTCTGAGGTCGTTATCGTCGTCTTCATCCACAGCTAAGACCTCAAGCGCATTTGCGGACAAGACATCGCCACCCGCTATTTTCATGCGCTGCAATTGTTGGTTAGCGGTTGCCACCAACAGTTCGCGGTCATCGCTGTCCACACCGAAATATTCCACCAACAACGACACTTGCAGATGGCAGCGGGCTTCTTCAATAAACGCTGGACGGCTGCCGTCTTTATCCAACGGATTGGCTGTACCGATAATGGACTGGACGAAATCGTTGGGGCCTTGGTAAGTCTGCAAATCGAACTGATGGCACACAACGGCAACTCCGGCTAATTGCACTTCGGGAAAGCCGTGCTGGTGCAAATGCCGTTGCAGGGCATGAATTGCTCCTAACCATGCGGTCATTGCCGGAAAACCGATGGTGTAGGGGCTGCTCATGGCATTGGCATTGTGGATGCTAATTTTGGGCAGTAATAACAATTGTCTGATGCTCATTTGAAAAACTCCTGGTCGGCGGCGACGGCTTGTTTTACGAGGCCGCGCACTTCGCGCAATTCGTGGTCGCTTAAGTTGCTATAACTGTCTTTAAATAAGTATTCGTAGGTATCCAGCATCCAGCGGGCAAAATCCGCCACCACGGTGTCTAGCCAGTCGTCTTGCTGTTCGCGTTGTTCCAGATAGGCATCGTCCAGCCAAATCCGTTGCGCCGCTGGTAAGCTTTGGTAATGCTCGGTTTGTGACCAACCCACAGCGTAAGCGCGTATGCTAAATACACGCTGCAATGCTTGGTCGATGATGAATTTCAGGCAATTTTGTATGCCCTGCCGGACAGCAACATTGTTGACATCGGTGTGGATGAGCTTATCGAGTGGCAAATAAGCATCTTTAAAGGTTTTCGCGCGTAAGCTGTTGCGGAAGAAATCATGGCTAGGCAAGCGGATTTGCCGTTGTTTAAAACTGGGTGGGAAGCTCGCCAGTAAATAAGCGCGTCCAGCATTTTGGCTATTTAAGACACTGACGTTTTGCGGCTGTGTGCCACCAAAGGCAGTGACTGTTAAATTTAACACATCGTCAAAACCAGTCTCGTGGTGTTCTTTTTTCTTACGGCATTCTTTGGCCTGTTTGGTTTCGTCAGAGAATCGCATACGGTCAATGCGGGTTTTAACTTGCGTCAGTAATCCCGACGGGGTTAGCAAGGAAAGTAGGTGGTAATCGTTATCGACAGGAAAATAGACTTGTTTGACCAAATGGTCGGTTTTGCTTGTGGTATCCAATTGTTTGATGCTGATGAGACCTTGCTTTAAATCTTCATAGCTTGCCGTTGGCAAGGTAAACAACTTGGTAATCTCGGGGCTATCCGTTTCCAAATGTGCCAATACTGTCTTGCCGTCAGACAGTGTCAGGCAGAGGAATTTATAGACATCCATCGCCGCTGCATTACCAAACACATCCAATTCATAATTAACGTTACCCGTCCGTAAATAGCCATCGTTGGCTTGTAGATTATGAGCAATCACTGGCGAAGTTTTGGCGCTGGGATGGCTAAATTTGCCTGGATGGCTGACCATTGTTAGCTGCGGTGCGCGTCTGGCGGCATCGGGCAACCAATTTGCCAACGCAAACCTCTCGTTGGCTTCTATGTGTAGTTTGGCTTGTTCCTCTTGGCTTTGGGTTGGTTTGAGCTTGGCTTTTAGCCATGCGGCTTTGCGGTCATTTAAGAAAGAACTTACGTTATTCATGTATTGCCTCGTAATACCTGTTTGAAGTTTTCGTTTGCTTTAATTTTGTCGATAATTGAACAGACTAGCTTGAACATCTCGCCGTTTTCTTTGTAATCAGCTTTAATGGCTGCATGGGCGCGATGTTCATTAACTAATTGTTTTGCTTTTTCTTTTGCTTCTTTCATTCGCGGCCTATAAACAGCAATTGAATGTCCGCCTTTGTCTTTAACCAAACGCATACAGGGAATATCCGTTTCACCGTCACCGATAAAAATCATATTGGCAAACGGGATTAGCCTGTCTTCATCAGGTACATATTGGTTAATAAGACTGTTGTCTGATTCATCCAAACTCCCCTTATTGATGCGAAATATGTATTGGGTTTTAGTTGTGTAATTGATGGCTAGTGCAGGCCAAACCGCAACATCATGTTGGTCATACATAAATCCTGATGCGTAAATTTTTTTAAAGTTTTTGGCAATGGAAGTACTTTCAATTATTTCCCTTAACCCAGATGAAATAATGAAGTGTTCAATTTGGATGCCTTGTGATTTTGCATAAGCGTTAATAATGGAAAACCATTGCTCTACACCATTGAAAAGCTCCACGGCTGAGCCATATTCTGAAAACTCTTTTTTATTGATCTTGATGTTGTTTGCTTTGGCTTTATCCAGCATTAATTTCATATACGCGAGGATGGCATCTGCTTTTTGTTCTTCCGCTAATTTTTTGGATTCACTCCAAAAATCTTTAGCTGACATGCCAAGTTTCGGAATAAATTCATATTCTTGCATGTTGCGTGGTGATAATGTCCCGTCAAAGTCATAGATGGCGGCGACAATAGGTTTCAATTTTTTGCTCATTTTAGAATTTCACTTGGTGACTGATGGATGAAGTTTACATGATGGATTCTCAATAAACAACACCATAGTACTTAAAAAGTTAAAATAAAATTTAAGTGACACCCTAAAGTTTTAGAGTACAATTTTAGGTCTGTCGAAAAGACAGCTTAGAAAATAGTACTCAACAAGTTAGCAATTGATTTCTCTGCCGCACAGGCAGCTTATTTAAGTGCGTTGGATGGGCAAACAGCTTTATCGTTTGCCCTCCTTTAACCGCAAACGTAGTGGTCAGAACAGCGTTACCCACCCCGCAAAACCTACCCTTTACGCAGAAATAAGCCGAACTGGTCGGAATAAACCCAGCCCCGATTTTCCTCACGAAAGGTGATTTCCCCATAGCGTTTTGATTTTTTCATCATTAACGCGTCGTCTTCGCCTTCTTCCTCGGTGTTCTGCAATTGTTCGCGCAGTGCAGCTTCATAATCCCTGGTCAACCATAATCGGCTTTGTTCAACTGCTGATAAGGGCGGCGCGGGCTTGATGTTGGCCCTATCCCCAAAAGGCACAAAATCACCGCGTTCGGTTCTGTCGCAAAACACTGGTTTGCCGTCTTGCCAAAGCAAATACAGCGTGGTGTCTTGGCTGCTATCGCGGAAGCGGTTGATTTGTTGCGGCACGGCTGTTAGCCACCAGCATTCACTTAACCACGCTTGCAAGCCTTGCGGGCCTTTGCTTTGGTAGTGGGTCAGGCTGTTGTTTAGGGCTTGATGCTCCAAATCTGCCAACTGCTGGTTAGGGCGGATGATGTCGGGTTGTTGGATGCGGGGAATGGCGTTGATAGCGGCATTCAAGGCGGCTTCATCCAGCAGTTGGCAAACATCAGGCGTAACCAGTTTTAATGATTTCACCTCGTAACCCGGCCTATAAAAGACGGGTATGCCGTTGCGTTGCCAGTTTGCAGGTGTGTAATCTTTGAGCGTAGCGATATGGCGCAAGGCTCGGAGGTTGTATTGCATAATAGCGATGTTGGCGTGTTCAATCACGCCGCCCCGATGGCGGCGCACCCGTCCGGCAAGTTGGATGATGGAACGGTAGGACGACGGTTCGATGATGGCCCAATCAAAATCATGATCTCTGCCAACCTCTTCGACAGGGGTCGCCACCACGATGAACAGCACGTCTTGGGCGGTGGTGTTTTGTAAATGCGCCCGAACAATGGCATGATTGAAAGCGTCGGGCATTGCGCCGTTTTGTTCTTTGCGTTTTAACACCGCGCCCAAATGCGCTTCTTGCTGGTGGCGCAATAACAGCACTTGGCGGCTATGGTAGGCCATGATTTTAGGAGCTGTTGCGCCCCAGTCAGCTTGCAAAAGGAATTGGCTCAGTTCGACACACGGCGGAATATTGGCAACACGAATAACGCCAAACGACACCCGTTTGCCTGTGGTTTTATCGACGGTGTGGTGGTGTTGATGCAAGCCCATAGCCGTTTGTTTGATGCTTTCAAAATACACAGACTGAAAATCTTTTTTTGCCGCCAAGGCTTCATCACAGCGGACAATCATCGCTTTGCGTTTAACGGGTTGTTTTTGAAGGTGGATGACTCGCTTGGCGATAAAGGCTTGATGGACTGTGCGGTAATTTTGGCAGCGGGTTGCCGTATCGTGATAATCAAGTGCTTGGACTTGGCTGCCAAACTCATCCACCCACGCGCAAGCCACTAGGGGTAGCGCGTCCCTGAAATGGCTGTGCAATGTCCAACCCGCTTGATAGGCGTTAAAAAATCCTTCTGCCACGGCGGGCGGGATGGTGGCGGATGAGATCATCACTTTACGGCCTAACATGCCCGCCAAATGAATAAGCCTACCAATGGCTATTAAGTCTTTGCCATCAAAATCATCCACTTCATCAATCACTAAATCCGATGACAATAGCCGTAAGCAAGGCAACATATATTTGCCGCCACGCAGGGTTTCGGTGGCGGCGATAATGTGGTCTATGGTGCAAGCCAAAACGGGCTTGTATAAAAAGGCTTTGTTTTTATCAGCCAGTATGCGGTCATGTTTGGGAAACAGCACATCAAGGAAATCAGCGGTAGGCGAGTCGTCGTAATCCAGCTCTTCCGCCAATAAAGTTTCCAACGATTCCGATCCTGATTCGGCATAAGACGGCAGCTCTTCGTTATTTTGCTTGGATTGTTCATGCAGTTCTTTGACCGCTGCCGAACCAATCAGTACCGCCAACTCATCGGGGCTTAAACCGATACGGTGTTTATATTCATCCCCTGTTTGCAAGGTTAAGGTACGCAATCCTAAGGCCAGAATAAAGCGTAGGCTGTCACCGTCGCCTGATAATGCCCGCATGATTTTGGCGTTGGCAATGGTTTTGCCACAACCTGTACTTGCCATATTGACGATAAACCAGCCGTGATTTTTACCGCCTTGGTTTTGAGTCTGGATTTTAAATTGGCTGATTTTTTCAACCGCTTTGTCTTGCCATTCGTACCCTTTAGGGCTTTTTTGCTTTAAGTTTTTGATGTCATAAGCCACAGCCATATCGGTACTGAAACGTGATAAGGTTTGGCTAATTTTTAAGGCTTGTTCGCTTACGCGTACCAAATGTTCGTCTAGTTTCTGCTTAGGTTTGCGGTGTTTATCGGTATTGGCAAGCAAGGAAATGCTGCTTTGCCAATGGGGATCGGCAACGCAAGAAGAGTAATAATGGTCGCCCAGCATGATGCTCAAACGAGCGTGGTGCAACACCACACGGTAGCCGCCGTTATCTAATAAGTTTTGGATTTGTGGCTGGGTTTGCCAAAGTTTGGCTGACCATTTTTGCAGTTGTTTTAACCACGGCTTAGATTGGCTAAGCAAACCTTCTGGAAATTCAAAACAGGCTTTCAAGCGTTTTTCATCGTCGTTTTTATTCTGATAGCCCCAAGTTGCGGTAATACCTTTTAAAAGTTTATCGATACTTTCTTTGCCTTGATTGGCATCCAGCTTGGGTTCGGCTCGGTAAGGCAAGCGATGATGGCTTAAGATTAGCCAACCAACCAGTTGGGCAATAGGCGGTAAATTGTCCAAAGGCTTGCTGTTGTTGGTGATAACGGTTTGTGTTAATGCCTGTTCATTGAGTTCGCCACTAACCAATAACTGTAACCAACCAATAACTGTAACCAACCTTCATCTGAATTTCCTGCTTGTTGCACCAACGCATTCAACAACAGGCAAGAAATCCACTCATGCCGCAACGGGTCGCCCAGCAGAGTCCCTGTATTCAATTTCTTTTGAAACAACGCGGTAGCTTTGCCCCAATCGTGCAATAAAGCAGCTATAGCGATCAACGCCTTAATCACGGGTAAATATTGCCAATCATTTTCCCAATGGCTATTGGCCAAATTTTTGCGCGTGCTATTCACTGGAACAATCCCCTCCGCATTAAAACACCGCCGATTGCCCACCACCCAAACCAACTCACTCCGGCTTCTTGACCGCTGCCAATGGCAAGCCACCGCCGTGTTTTTGGTGGCTGTTTTGCGTAACAGGGTTTTAACGGCGATCAGGCCGTCTTCGGTGATGACGGTTTGCCAGGTGTTGTCGCCGATGCGGTTGGCGAAGGCATCTAATACGCGGCGGGTGCGGCTAAGGGCTTTTTTTTGGCATTGGCTGATGAATGTGACCATCATAGGTGTTGGTTCCTATTTGAAAACACGCTAAACGGCATGAAAATCGACATATAATGGCGCAGGTTAAATCGTTCATCAGGAGGTGTTATGCGTACGACATTGAATATAGATAATGAGTTATATGCAAAGGCAGTTGAGTTGACGGGTATCAACGAAAAAACGGCGTTGTTAAGGGAAGGCTTGAAGGCGTTGATTGAACGCGAAAGTGCCCGCCGTTTGGCGATATTGGGCGGTAGCGAACCAGAACTGGCAGCCATGCCAAGACGGCAATCGGATTTGGTCGGGTAGCCCTTATGGTTTTGGTGGATACCTCGGTATGGGTAGATCATTTGCGTGCCAAAGATGAAGCCTTGGTGCGCTTGTTGGAACAGGGACAAGTGGGCATTCATCCCATGGTTATTGGCGAACTGGCTTGTGGTCACTTGCGTAACCGTGAAGCTTTGCTGGGCCTTTGGCAATGTTTGCCACAGGTGATTGAAGCGGGTCATGATGAAGTGTTGCATTATTTGCAGGCTCAACAACTGATGGGTAAAGGGATAGGTTGGGTTGATTTGCATCTGTTGGCATCCGTCAGCTTAACGCCCAATACTTGGCTTTGGACACGCGATAAGCGTTTGGCGGCGGTTGCCCAGTCCGTTGGCAACCATTGGCTTGTTGGACACTGATAGTAGTTCTGGGATGGCATGGCTTTACGTTTGGTCGTCGCCGTTTAAGGCCGCTTGCTTAACCTGTTCGAACATAAAATCCAAAGCTTTATGTTCGGTAAATTTTTGTAGGATTTGTTGGCGGAACTCTTGTTCGGTGGTTTTTTCTTTGGCGCAGACAAACGCCCACGGCAGTACGATGGCATCTTTGACTAGGTCGGCGACATCAAACACCAGCGCACCGCGCCTAGTTTTGCCGTGCATGACGGCAAATCCGTGGGGGATGCCCAACACCCACAGTGTGGTGGCGGCAAGTCCGTAGGCTAGGTAGTTGCCGTGGTTTAAAAAGCCGTTGGCAAGGTCGGTGGCTTCGCGTTCCCTGACAAAGTTGCCGTATTGGGTGGCTTTGGCGGCATAGCGGTAGAGTTGTTTGGTGAGCAGGGCCTCGCGCTGTAGCAGGTCGCCGACTTTTTGTGCGCTTGGCAGTTGGTCGCTATAGGCTGACAGGGCGTTGCTGAGGGCGGGGTCGTCGGCATAAAAGCCTTCGGCTTTTAGGTCGCGGTCTTTTGCCCAAATTCGCTGCAAATAGCTGGTGCGTTGTTGTTGGAAGGTTTTGGCTACGGCTAGGCGTTTGCTTTCGTCAAACCAAAAACTTAGCCAGCCTTGCACATAGTCGGTGGGGCGGTATTCGCTTTGTGGGGTGAGCCATTCGATTTCGCTGCCTGAGAATAACGGCGTACCACCGCCGCCGCAAAATCCGACCAACACCCCGGCACTGGCTAACATGCGCATTGCGGCTTGGGTGATGGACGTGCCTGTACCCAGCAGGATGACGGTGGTGTTTGCGATGGGGATGTTCCAATAGTAATTTTCGTCTTTGGCTTCGGTGAGGTAGAGGACGCGCCCGTCTTTTTGCATGACCCGGCATTTTTCTAGGTAGTAAATATTGGCGCGTTTGGAGTGGAGTATGGCTTTGAGGTCGGTGAGTTGTTCCATTGTGATGAGGGTGTCGGGTTTAGGAAATAGATTGGTTACTAACAAGTGTAGTAGATTTCCTGAAAAGGGTTTGCCGACGGGGTCTAGTTGCTGCTTTGGGTTTAGCGGAGTGCAAGGGCTTTAGACCTTGCTTGCTCGGTTTTAACGCTTACACGGCAACGTCTGAAGCCGTTGCACTCCGGTTTAGTTGCTGGCGTTGGGTTCTGGGGAGTGCAAGGGCTTTAGACCTTGCTTGCTCGGTTTTAACGCTAACCCGGCAACGTCTGAAGCCGTTGCACTCCAGCTTATTTGCTGGCGTTGGGTTTAGCGGAGTGCAAGGGCTTTAGACCTTGCTTTCTCGGTTTTAACGCCAACCCGGCAACGTCTGAAGCCGTTGCACTCCGTTTATTCACTTTTGTCAGCTTTACGACAGCACGCACCACTAAGCACCCTGCGATGTATTACATACAACAGCATAAACCTTGCTGAATACGCGTAAATGCGCGTCCCGCCCGCCATCCCAACGCTTGGCATAAATGCTGCTTGATTATTTTCAACAGCCTTTCATTCCAAAGGGAACAATCGTGAGTGACTATCTACTTCTTCTATTAGGCACGGCCTTGGTCAATAACGTGGTGTTGGTGAAGTTTTTGGGGCTTTGTCCGTTTATGGGCGTGTCTAAAAAACTCGATGCCGCTTTAAGCATGGGCTTGGCAACTACCTTTGTCCTCACTTTGGCAGCCATTACCAGTTGGTTGCTGGAACATTTCATCCTCGCGCCGTTTAACATCCAGTTTTTACGCATTCTGGCGTTTATTTTGGTGATTGCCGCCGTGGTGCAGTTTACGGAAATGGTGGTGCATAAAACCAGCCCGGTGTTGTACCAAATTTTGGGGATATTCTTGCCGCTCATCACCACCAATTGTGCGGTATTGGGGGTGGCCTTGCTAAACGTACAAGAGCAGTATGGGTTTATGGACAGCCTGATTTTTGGTTTTGGCTCGGCGTTGGGCTTTACCTTGGTGATGGTGTTGTTTGCGGGCTTGCGCGAACGCTTGGCGTTGATGGCAGTACCCGTGTTGTTTGCAGGTACGCCGATTGCGTTTATCACGGCGGGGATTTTATCGCTGGCGTTTATGGGTTTTGCCGGACTTAACAGCAAAGTGTGACAGGAAATTAGCCATGTATGTGTTATCCGCCATTGTTTGCCTGACCTTATTAGGGTTGTTTTTGGGTTTGTTGCTAGGCATCGCCGGCAAGTATTTAAAAGTAGAATCCAGCCCGATTGTTGATGAGTTGGAATCGTTATTGCCGGGTTCGCAATGCGGGCAATGCGGTTTTCCGGGCTGCCGCCCCGCCGCCGAAGCGTTGGCGGAAGGCAAGGCCACGGCAACGTTATGTCCGCCCGGCGGCAGTGTGTTGGCAGAACAAATTGCCACTTTGTTGGGTTTGGAACTGGATTTAAGCACGGTTAAAGAACCCGAGCTGCTGGTCGCACGCGTCAGCGAAGCCACCTGCACGGGCTGTACGCGGTGTTTTAAAGTCTGCCCTACGGATGCAATAGTGGGTGCGCCCAAACAAATCCACGCAGTAGTTGCCGATGCTTGTATCGGTTGTAAAAAATGTGTGGAAGTCTGCCCCACCGAGTGTTTGCAGATGCACCCGATTGAAGTCACTTTGCGCAATTGGCGTTGGAACAAACCCAAACCGCTGTTTGCCGACAACGCGGAGGGCAATGCCTTATGTTAAGTTTTTTTAGCAAACCGCGTATCCAAGGCGGTGTCCATGCCGAACAACATAAAGACGCCACCGCCCACCAGCCGATTGTGTATAGCTTTCCGTTGCCGAAAAAACTGTATATCCCCTTGCAGCAACATGTTGGCAAACCTGCCGAACCGTTAATCCGTGTCGGTGACAAAGTGCTTAAGGGACAGTTGTTGGCCTACAGCCAAGGCATGATTTCCGCACCTGTCCATGCCCCCAGTTCGGGGGTGATTGTCGATGTTAATGATTACCCTGCCCCGCATCCGTCGGCCTTACCAATACGCATGATCGTGTTGGAAACCGATGGCAACGATGAATGGGTCAAGCTCTGCCCACCCGAAGACCCGTTTCTGCTGGAGCCTGAAGACATCAGCTTGCGCGTGGGTGCGGCGGGCATAGTCGGTTTGGGCGGGGCGACTTTTCCCACGGCGGTCAAACTGAACATGGGGCGCGAAAACCATATCGACACGCTGATTATTAATGGTGCCGAATGCGAGCCGTATTTAAGTTGCGATGACCGCTTAATGCAGGAATGCGCCGCGCAAATCATAGACGGGGTGCGTTTGATGCTGCACGGAATGCGCACCGAACGCGCTGTGGTCGCAATTGAAGACAACAAACCTGCGGCTTATCAGGCCATGCAAGCCGCCGCCCTGCCTTACCCCAGTATTGAAGTCCGGCAAATCCCCACCCGTTATCCGATGGGTTGGGATCGCCAATTAATCCGGTATGTAACGGGCAAAGAAGTCCCGGTCGGCTGCCGTTCTTCGGAAGTTGGCGTGACTATCCACAATGTCGGTACGGCGCAAGCAGTACACAAAGCCATCCGTTTGGGGCAACCGTTGGTCAGCCGGGTGGTCACGGTGTCAGGCGGAGCGGTGTCTAAACCGATGAATGTGTTAGTGCCACTAGGCACGCTGATCTCGGAATTGTTTGCCTATTGCCAAGTGGACGCGGCGCACACCGCCCGCATTATTATGGGCGGGCCGATGATGGGCGATGCCTTGCCGCATACGGGTTTGCCCACGGTTAAAGCGACTAGCGGGGTATTGGCCTTAAGCGCACCCGAATTGAAAGACAGTGCCGAACAACCGTGCATCCGCTGTGCGAGTTGTGTCACGGTATGTCCGGCAGGTCTGCGGCCTGTGGATATGGCGAATAATATCCGCATCAACCAATTGGATGTGGCGGTTGATTTGGGCTTAAAAGACTGCATCAGCTGTGGCTGTTGCTCGTATATCTGCCCGTCTAACATCCCCTTGGTGCAATACTTTAAATATGCCTCGGGCGCGGTTGCCGCCAGACAACAGGCGCAGCACAAGTCCGAACAAACCAAACGCTTAATGGATGACCGCAACGCGCGTATGGAACGCATTGCCCGTCAGCAACTGGAAGAAGAACAGGCCCGGATCGCGGCTAAAGCCGAACGCGAACGGCTGAAAGCCGAACAGGAGAGTGTCGCATGATAAAAACCCAGAAACCCAATAGTGGCGCGCATATCGGGGCTAAAACCAGCGTCAGCAAAATTATGTGGCAAGTGGTGTTGGCGTTAATGCCCGCCACGGCGTTTGGCCTATGGTGTTTTGGTTGGCCCGCGTTGAATTTGTTCATTATCACCGTGGCATCGGCACTGTTTTTTGAAGCATTTTGCATACGCCTGAGCGGTCGTTTAGCCATTCCCGTGTTGATGGATGGCTCGGCTTTGTTGACGGGCTGGTTATTGGCGATGACTTTGCCGCCGTTTGCGCCGTGGTGGATAGGTGTGGTCGGCTCTGGTTTGGCGATCATCTTAGGCAAACAAGTATATGGCGGCTTGGGGCAAAACCTGTTTAATCCGGCGATGCTTGCCAGGGTCGCGCTGCTGATTTCCTTCCCTATTGAAATGACCACGTTTGTCGATGTGTCGCCGTTGTTTTTTAGCCATTCGCCGGGCTTTATTGACAGCTTTAACATCACTTTCGCAGGTTTAAGCCCTACCGATGCCCGCGTAGGCGCAACCACTTTGGGCTATATCAAAACCGAATTTTCCCAACACCATTTGTTATCGGACATTTTAAAAGACTATTCCGGCACGCTGAATATGATCGGCTGGACGCGCGGCAGCTTGGGCGAAACTTCTACAGTATTACTGGCTTTTGGCGGCGTCTGGCTGTTGCGGCAAGGCATTATCCAATGGTTTATCCCCGTATCGTTATTGCTGACAGTGGCCTTGCTCGCCAGTGTGTTCCATCTTTGGGACAGCGAACATTATGCCAGCCCTTGGTTGCACTTAAATTCGGGCGCACTGATGTGCGTGGCTTTTTTTATCGCCACCGATTACGTCACCTCGCCCAACACCCCAGCCGGACAATTGGTGTTTGGCGCAGGTTGTGGCTTGTTGATCTACGTTATCCGCACTTGGGGCGCATACCCTGAAGGCGCAGGTTTTGCCGTGCTGTTGATGAATGCCGCAACCCCGTTGATAGACCATTACATCCATCCGCGCATTTATGGACGCGACCGCAAGGGCAAGCCGTTGGAGATTTCCAAATCTTAGCCGGAGTGCAACGGCTTTAGACGTTGCCGTGTCGGTGATAGCCTAGCCAACGCAACGGCACAAAATCAACACAACCCATTGAGCCTAAGCTATGAAACCTAGCCCAGAAACCCTACAGCGTTGGCAAAGCCAATTCGCCCACTACCAACAATGGCTACGCGATTGGCTAGAACCCAGCCATCTCGCTGGTTTGCGCCCCCGCCTGGAATTTCAAACCGGCGTGTTGGCAGGGTTTGCCCTGATCGCCAGTATTTTGTTGGGGGTCACCAATTGCAGCACCGAAAGCACCATCCAACAACGTTTGGACGAAGACCTCAACGCCTCGCTGGCTGAAGTCATCCCCGCCGACTGGCATGACAATGACTTGCTGCAAGACACGCTCACCGTCGCCTCCAGTGAATTTAACATCGGCGCGGCGGAAACCATTGTTTATCTGGCCAAAAAATCCGGCAAAACCACCGCCGTGTGTTTTAAGTTGACCGCCCCCGACGGTTATTCTGGGGCCATCAACATGATTATCGGCATCGCCACAGACGGCACGATTTTGGGGGTGCGGGTGTTAAGCCATAAAGAAACCCCAGGGCTAGGCGACAAGATTGAAGTGGCAAAATCGGATTGGATACACGCGTTTGTCGGAAGGTCTTTAGCCAATTTAACGCCCGCACAATGGGCCGTCAAAAAAGACGGTGGCGTGTTTGACCAATTTGCGGGTGCTACGATTACCCCGCGCAAATCCGTACAAGCCATCAACCGGGGCTTGCAGTTGTTTAAGGCACGGCAAGCGCAGTTGCTGGGGCCGGAATAAATCAGACCGTTTTGCATAACAGCTTACCCTACGCCACTTTAACAGGATTAAGGCCATGTTCTCAGACACTTACCGCAAAATCGCCCTAGACGGCTTATGGAACAACAACATTGTCTTTAGCCAAAATCTGGCGCTCTGCCCGTTGCTGGCAGTGACTGGCACAGCCACCAACGGCTTGGGCATGGGGCTGGCAACCTTGGCGGTGATTATTGCCTCTAACGGCCTTATTTCGCTGGCGCGGCATTTAATCCCCAATGAAATACGCATCCCCATTTTTGTGCTGCTGATTGCCGCCTTGGTGACACTGGTGGATATTTTAATGAATGCCTACGCCCATGAACTCTACAAAGTGCTGGGCTTGTTCATAGCCCTGATCGTCACCAACTGTGCGCTGTTGGGGCGTGCCGAAGCCTTTGCTTCCAAACAACCCGTCAAACTGGCTTTGTGGGATGGGCTGATGATGGGGTTGGGCTTTACTGGCGTGTTAGTGGCTTTAGGCGCAGTCAGGGAAATCGCCGCCAACGGCACTTTATTTGCCCATGCCTCGGTATTGCTGGGCGAATCGTTTACCTTTTTGGAAATGACTGTCATCCCGCACTACCAAGGCTTTTTGCTGATGGCCTTGCCGCCGGGCGGTTTTATCATGTTGGCTTTTTTAATTGTAGGCAAACGCCTAATAGACCAAAAACTGGCGGCAAAACCTGCTGAGGTGAGCGTGCCTGTGGTCGCTGTTACCGAATAACCTAGGAGGCTGTTATGAATGTTGGTGTGTGTTATGCAGAAGTGGACAGGCAATTGTGGATGCGTCTGGAAGTGCCGGACAACAGCACCCTCGCCGATGCCATCCAGTTGTCCGGCTTACTGAAACTGTACCCGGAAATAAACCTGGACAGCCAAAAAGTCGGCATTTTCGGCAAAATTGCCAGTTTGGACACGCCTGTTAAAGAGGGCGACCGGGTAGAGATTTACCGCCCGATTACCGTAGATCCGCAAACAGTACAACGACGTCGGCGATAATACATGCCTTCCTTAGGCATAAGCCATCACCCTAATCTGGCGTGTCTAAACAGGTAGCGTGGGTTTGCCCTAAGAGGCAGTGAAAGTATTAAGCCCACCTAAAAGCTATCTTGCTTTTTAGTAACTATTCAGCATCCGGGGCACAACAGCCGTTCGCTGAGCACAACAGCCGTTCGCTGAGTGGATCAGCCGTTCGCTGAGCGGAGTCGAAGCGAACAAACCGGCTTCGACTCCGCTCAGCCTACGGTAAAGACTCCGCTCAGCCTACGGTAAAGACTCCGCTCAGCCTACGGTAAAGACTCCGCTCAGCCTACGGTAAATTTGACTTATTAGAAGTCGCTCTGAATAGTTACGCTTTTTAAACCATTGATGCTAATTAGTGTGGGAGACGCCAAAGCCCCTCGCATATAAATATTTTCACAAGCCCCCACAACAAATCTACATTACGCGTTTTCTGTCTCTAACGAGACTGTGAAAGAATTAACGTAAGCTTGCTCATCGGACTGAAAAAACATGTCCTTCACTCAAGTCTATATTTAAAACAAAGACTTACGAAAATAAAAAGCACCTTTTGTGAGTATTTGAAATACTTTCACAGTCTCTAACCCTTATCCACCCTCAGCCACACGTCTTACGCGCTGTTTAGCAAAATCGTGTTGTTGCCTAATCTCCAAAGGCATTGCCCAAATCCATCCTAAGGTTTATGTGCGATAGCGAACATACCGTGGTATTGTGACGCGTTAAAGTATTGCCAAATTTGCAAATTCTCACCACTTTAGCCAAATTTGGCTAATAAGCCTTTTCGCCACCTAAAGCAACGGAAAAATTGCTGCCAAACTAGCGAATAACAAACGATTTGCAACAACTTGCCGATAACGCCACAAGCCCTTCGGCACTCGCCCAATCTATGAAATTTGGAGTGCTATAAATGAAAACACTGGTGACTGGGGCAAATGGTTTTCTGGGTTCGGCGGTTATGCGCCATCTATTGGCGGCAGGGCATGAGGTGCGTGTGTTGCTACGCGCAAATAGTGACCGCCGTAATCTTCACAATTATCCCGTGGACATCTGTGTTGGCGATTTGCGCGATAGCGCGTCATTAAAACGTGCGGTCAGCGGCTGCCAGAATTTGTTCCATGTTGCGGCTGACTACCGTTTGTGGATACCCGACCCCGAAGTTATGTACGCGATCAATGTGCAAGGCACGCAAGCGCTGATCCTAGCAGCCGCAGAGGCTGGCGTGGGCCGCATGGTTTATACCAGCAGCGTCGCTACGCTGGGCTTTAACCAAGATGGCAGTGCTGCCGATGAAACCACGCCGTCTTCATTGTGCTTAATGACAGGGCATTACAAACGCTCCAAATTTCTTGCCGAACAAGCCGTGCAACAACTGACGGATAGGTATAAGTTGCCGCTAGTGATTGTCAACCCATCCACCCCGATAGGCGCGGGTGATATTAAACCTACGCCCACGGGCCGCATTGTGTTGGACACCTTGCTAGGGCGTATGCC